>JADFXY010000003.1:0-37454 GCA_015233355.1 Deltaproteobacteria bacterium
GAATAGGCCGAACAAAGGCATCATCAACCGTCCAAAGAACCCCGCGGTTTTGTTCTTCTTGACTTTTTTGGGCTGCCGCGCCGGGGCGGGAGGCTTTATCCGGCTTTGATTTTTTCCGGCTGTCTGGAGCGATCTGGTCCGGTTTAGGCTCCCAACGCAAAGCCGCGTTGGGTATGAGCAGGACATCTTGGCGCCGGCTCAGGTTGAACTTCACGTTTGCCGTTAAATAAGGCAGCAACTTGCCGTTGGAGTTATCCGTGATGACTTCCACTGTATAGTTAACCACGTTCTGGGTCATGTTGGCGTTCAGCCGCACCTTGCCCACTTCGCCCTGGAATTTATCATTGGGGTAGGCGTCCACGGTAAAGGTAGCCTGTTGCCCCGGACGGATGTTGCCTATATCCGCCTCATTCACGGAAACCCAAACTTGCATCCGCTTAAGATCCTTGGCCAGCAAAAAAAGGCTGGGGGCATTGAGGCTGGCCACGACGGTCTGACCAATATTCACCCGGCGGTCGATGATGACTCCTTTGACCGGAGAAGTGATGGTGCAATAGTCCAGGCTTTGTTGCGCCCGGACCAGGTTGGCTTTGCCCTCGGAGACACTCTCTCTGGCCTGGACGATGGCCGCCCTACCGACTGCCACATTGGCTTTGGCCACCTCATAGGCCGATAAGGCCGCATCATAGTCACTCTGCGACAGGGCATCCGACGGCCCCAGTTTCTTGGCTCGATTCCAGTCACGCTCGGCTTGAAAGAGTTTGGCCTGAAGTTGTCCCAAATCCGCCTCGGACCGCAGCAATGCAGCTTTGGTTTGCTCTAATTGGGCTTTGGCTCGGGCCACGTCTGACGCGTACAAGACGTCATCGATCCGGGCCAGGACTGTTCCGGCCTCTACCACAGAGCCGTAATCGACCGTTTTGCCGGCCTGATCCTTCCCGAAAGAGACTATTCTTCCGGCCACCTGAGCGCCGATATCGACCACTTCTTCAGGTTCCACCGTGCCCGTGGCGCTGATGGTCGCCAACAAATCCCCTTTTTTCACCGGAATAGTCCGAAAATAAACCGGATTTGTATTGCTTCGATAAAGGAACCATGCTGCTGCGATGGCCGGCACAACCAACAGTAGGAGAATAAAAACACCACGCTGAACCAGACGATTCATGTAACTCCTTGTTCCTATCGGCTTGTAAGATTATCAGAAATGCCTTTATCCATACTGTCGGGCATAAGTTCTTTGATACAGGCGTCAAACCGTCTTTATAGTCTAATCATTTGTCATCATTACCTTTCATGATGAGTTCCCCGGAAAGAATATTGTCAAACATTTATTTAAAACATTTGTTTGAAACAGTCAAGTGTTTTTTCAGAAGCCGCAAAAAGGGACCATGATCAGGCCCGTTGAGAAGAACTGGATAGGGCCGGCAGCCCAAATAAACATGGCGATTAATCTCGGCAAACATACTGAGATGAACCGCCAGGTGCAAACAAAGAAGGTGCTTCATGTCCTCTGTCTATATTTTTTATATACAGACCCAACATGGTGGGAATGCCGAATAACCGCCCTATAAATCTATCCTAAAGACCGTCCCGGCCTGGTCTGACCGGTAGCTCAGCTTCCACCCATGCACCTTCTCCAAAATCAATTTGGCAGAATAAAGGCCCAGACCGGTGCCGCCTTTTTTGCCATGGGTCACATAGGGCTGGAATATCTCGTTTTGCACCTTAGTCGGGATTGGTTTACCACCATTACGCACTTCCAAAGCCAAAGCTCCTTTTGGGTCTTGTTCCAGGGCCAGCTTTACTTCACCCCCGGCGTCTTCCGCCTCAATGGCGTTCTTGACCAGGTTTTCCAGAACCCGCTCCATTAATTGCCTGTCTGCGGTAAGGACGGGATTAGCTCCACCGACGTGGTTAAGGACCTGAACCACAACGTGCTTGGTGGCCGCCAGGGTCTGCATGGCTTCCCTTACGCCCGACAAAAGCTCGACCAGATCGACTTGATCTTCTTTTCGGTGATACTCCCCCGTCTCCAGGAGGATCAGTTCGCGAGTCGAGTCCAACATCTGCATTGACTTATGTAGTTCACCACGAAGAATATCCAGATATTTCACGGCGCGGGGCTCATTGACCACGGCCGGCACCTCGGCCAATCTTCTAGCCGAAAGGCTGGCAATAATCAGTTTGTTCTTTAGATCGTGACGGGTAATCCGATCCAGCCGATTCCGCATCAACCGATACCGGCTATGCAAGGACAAATCACGGATAATGGCCGTAACATAGAATTCCTGGTCATTGACCTTGAGTAGAGAATGGGTCAATTCCATCGGAAATAGTTCACCGTTCTTACGCATTCCCTCCAACTCCTTAACCTCGGACACGTAAGAAGACCGCGAGTCAACATTTTGCATAAACCGATTATAGGCCGTCCGATGTCTCTCCAGGTAGGCCGGAGGAATGATGACCTCAAATCCCAGGGTCTCTATTTCCGACTTCTGGTAGCCGAAAATAGTCTCAGCCATCTTGTTCCAACTCACGATGGTCCGGTTTTTATCAATGGTAATCAGAGCATCGGAGAGAGAGTCAACAATCTGAGTGACAAATCTGTCTTTCATTCATTCCTCTTGGCTCACGATTTTTCGGAGCCGCCTTGGAGGCTATGGTAAGCAGGCCGGAGATGTACCCAGGGCCCAGGTTAGATCAAAATAAATTATCACAAAGGCGCCTCTGGTGCAACCATATTAGTGCCTGATCAGGAGGGAAAATCGCTCTCACCGCGGCTGATTCGCATCTCATTCCTCAGCCTGCCTTAGGGAGCAAGCACGTTTTTCCGGGGCGCGGACGATGGAAATTCGAAGCAAGAAACCCAACTCGGGCCGACCGGGACCACCCGCTTTATTTTGATTGAAATTTGACCAAAGGTATGTTCTTATGCCCGACGGTAATGGGCCGGGACCGTTAGAAGCGGCCGGAAAACTGGAGTATTCTTTTCATAACAAACATATCGGTTACATAGGGAGGCAAACAATGAAGCGGACATTGATTAGTTTCTTGGCGTTCTTACTGATTCTACCATGTGCCGCCTGGGCTGCGGACGTGATCAAAATCGGTTTAAATATAGAGCTCACCGGCGATATTCCTGAAGTTGGCGAATTCAGCAAGAATGTAGCCAAATTATTCGAGACCAAAATCAATGCCGCGGGCGGCTGGGACGTCGGCGGAAAAAAATACAAAATTCAATTCATCATCGAAGACAATGAATCCAAGGCCGAATCCGCCGTCACTGTGGCTACTAAATTAATAACCAGCGATAACGTCCTGGTGATGGTCGGTCCCCAAGCCAGCAAGCAAGCCATTGCCGCCGGAGAAGTGGCCAACAATCTAAAGACGCCTATGATTTCTCCATGGTCCACCAACCCGGCCACCACCCTCAACCGTCCCTACGTCTTTCGAGGTTGCTTCCTCGATGACTTTCAATGTAAAGTAATTGCCAAATTCGTCACCGAAGAATATAAAGCCAAGAAAGCGGCCGTACTCTACGACATCGCCAGTGACGCGCCCAAAGGTCAGGCCGAGTTTTTCAAAAAGGCATTTGAGAGCATTCATGGGCCCGGCTCGGTAACGGCTTTTGAGACTTTCACCACCAAAGACGTGGATTTCAGCGCCCAGTTGACCAAAATCGTCAAATCCGGGGCCGACATTTTGTTCACGCCCCAATACTACAACGAAGTGCCTCTGATCATCAACCAGGCCAAACAACTGGGCTGGACTAAACCGATTGTTGGGTCGGACGCCTGGGCCGGCGGCGACCTGATGGGCATGTGCGGCAAAGACTGTAACGGGTATTTCTTTACCTGCCACTCGGTTTCCAAAGGCGCTAAGGGCATCACCAAAGAATTTGTCGATAGTTACAATGCAGCTTACCACAAGAACCCGGACAGCGTCGCCGCCCTGACCTGGGATTCGCTCAATATCGTCTTAGCCGCCATCCAAAAAACCGGCGGACTTACTGGAGACTTGAAAAAAGATCGCCAGGCCGTGACCGATCAAATCGGTAAGCTCAAGGATTTTCCCGGGGTCACCGGAGCATTCACCTACATGCCCGGAGGAAACCCGTCTAAATGCGTTCCCATCACCAAAATCGACGCCAAAGAAGGCTTTGTCTTCTACAAGACTGTCTGTCCCTAACAGATTGTTACTGGTTGCTCGTTGCCGGTTGCTCGTTGCCGGTTGCTGGTGTATAAAACGTTATGCGTGCGGTCCCTTTTGTCATTTCGAGCGAAGCGAGAAATCTTAAGAATCCTCACATTCGTTCGGAATGACAGCAGCGTCCGTTCAGAATGATATTGGCTGCAACCCGTAACGCTCAACTCGGAACACACAACATGTAACAAACAACAAGTAACCTGTAACAAGCAACGTTTTTTGGAGTGCCCACCAGTGTTTGACGGTATCATTCAAAATATATTTAACGCCCTTCAATGGGGAAGCTTCTATTCCCTGATCGCTCTGGGTTATTGCCTGGTTTACGGGGTGCTCCTGTTAATCAATTTCGCCCACGGCGATGTCTTCATGGTTGGGGCTTACCTGGCCTTTTTTCTGGCCACTTTTTTTCTGGGCGCCGGGTCTCTGCCCCATTGGTTGATTCTGGTTTTGATTGTTCCTTTGACCATGATCTTAACCTCTTTAGTCGGGGTGACCCTGGAACGGGTGGCTTATCGGCCCTTACGCCGCAAGGGCGCCAACAAACTATATGTGGTCATCACGGCTCTGATGTGCGGATTAATTTTAGAACATACCAACTTAGCCATACTTGGGGCCGGCCGGCGCAGCTTCCCCACTTTGGTGGACCAGGCGACAATCAACTTAGCCGGTCTCAGCGTGACCCACCTCAAAATAGCGGTTATTATAGTCGCCATCTTGGTATTTATTCTACTGGAATTGGTCATCTCCAAGACCAAAATCGGCATGGCCATGCGGGCCATTTCCTATGATCGTTTTGCCATCCCGCTCATGGGCATTCCTCCGGAAAATATCATTGTCTTCACCTTTGTTCTGGGTTCCGGTCTGGCCGGACTGGCCGGGTTGCTCTTTGCCATGAGTTATCCCGTGCTGGACCCGTATATGGGGGCGATGATTGGATGGAAAGCTTTTATTGCCGCCGTGGTCGGTGGGATCGGCGAGATCCGCGGGGCCTTGGTCGGCGGATTTCTCCTGGGCTTTGTTGAAATTATGGCCGTCGCGTTTTTCCCCTCCACCTTTCGGGATTTGATCGCCTTCACCATTTTGCTGCTCATTCTCTGGAAAAAACCCACAGGACTGTTCGGCGTGAGTCGATACCAAAAGATCTGATCTCGATCTTGACTCGAGGACTTCACCAAATATTAAATACGTGGACGGCAATAACACCATGAAACAATTTTCAATCCCGGCTGTTCTGGCCGTCACTCTGTTTATTCTCATGGGGATGTCCCTCGGTGAAGGGATAAACCTTTACTGGCAAGATGTGATTATGTTCATGGGCATAAATATCATCTTGTCGGCCAGCCTCAACCTGGTCAACGGCTATATGGGTGAATTCTCCTGCGGACATGCCGGATTTATGGCTGTGGGGGCTTACGTCTCGTCATTGTCCAGCGTGGCTTTGTTTACCCGGAGCAGCCTCTTTGGGGCCCCTATTTTATCCGCCGGATGGGCCGTCCCCCTATTTCCTTTGTGTCTGCTGGCCGGTATGGCTGCCGCGGCTATTTCCGGCCTCCTGGTGGCCATCCCTTCTTTCAAAACCAGGGGAGACTATCTGGCCATCATCACTATCGCGGCCAGCTTTATAATCAAAAGTTCGATCGAGAACATCAAGCCCATCGGCGGGGCCAGAGGTTTCATGGGCATGGGGCAGGTCTCTGCAGCCATGTCTGAGACGGCTGATTTGCCCTGGATGATGTTTTGGATCTTTCTGGGCACGGTATTCACCATTTGGATACTGCGGCGATTTGTCTCGTCCACTTACGGGAAGGGCATCCTGGCCATTTCTCAAGACGAGATCGCGGCCGAAATAATGAGCGTCAATACCAATAAAATGAAGATCGTCGCCTTCATGCTGTCCTCGGGTTTAGCCGGTCTGGCCGGTGGTCTTTACGCCCACAAGCTGGGCTATGTCAACCCCGGCTCCTTCACTATTCTTAAGTCCACAGAATGCCTGGTTATGGTCTACTTAGGCGGCATGGGGTCTCTGTCCGGGGCGGTCCTTTCGGCCGTGGTCTATACCCTGATGTTGGAGATACTACGGTTTGTCATTCCCTGGATAAATGATCTCCTCCACTGGGCACAACTCATCCCGGCCGAATATCAGGTGACTCAAATCTGGAAATGGGTTTTAATCCCGTTGCTCCTGGTCCTGCTCATGCAATTCAGACCTGAGGGGATCATGGGCCGGCACGAGTTGGACGACTATTTCCCCTGGATAAAAAAATTCTACCGGTTCAAGTAGGTGAATTGTTTTGGCATTACTTGAAATAAAAGAGATGAATCATGCCTTTGGCGGGATTCAGGCCGTCGACCATTTTAATCTGCGTCTGAAAGGCGGGGAACTCAACGGGCTGATCGGCCCCAATGGAGCCGGCAAGACGACCATCTTCAACCTGGTCAGCGGCTTTTATCAACCCACCAGCGGACAAATATTTTTTAGGAACACCAACACCGCCGGCCTCAAACCTCACCGGATCACCGGATTGGGCCTGGCCCGGACTTTCCAGAACATCCGGATATGGCCCGAAATGACGGTGCTGGACAACATCCGGGTGGCCCACCATCATAGTCTGGGCTATGGGTTCCTGGATTGCATTTTCCGCACCCCGACTTTTCTCCGTCGAGAGCGGGAAGTAACTACGGCCGCCTATGAGATTCTGGAGTCGCTAAACCTGAAAGACTACGCCCAAGAGCTGCCGAAGAATCTGCCCTATGGCTTACGGCGGATTGTAGAGATCGCCAGGGCCCTGGCCACCAGGCCGGCCCTCTTGATGTTGGATGAACCGGCAGCCGGTCTGACCTCCGCCGATCTGCAAGGACTTATCGATATGATCCGGATGATTCATCAGACTTTTCAAATCACCATCTGGATGATTGAACACCAGATGCAAGTGGTCATGGATCTTTGCCAATACATTCAGTGTATCGATTTCGGCGTGACCATCGCTGAAGGCACTCCAGACCATATCCAGAATAACCCGGCCGTAATCAAGGCCTACTTAGGGGATGATACATTCCAATGCTGTTAACGGTCGAGGACCTTCACGCCAATTACGGGACCATCGAGGCCCTGCACGGTATATCTCTCCATGTGGCGGAAGGAGAAATCGTCACCCTGATTGGAGCCAACGGGGCCGGCAAGACCACCACCTTGCACAGCATCATGCGCCTACCGCCACCGGAAGCTCCCAAAACAGTCAAAGGAGACATCAGGCTTCAAGGAAAAAGTATCCTGGCCACCCCAACCTATGATGTGGTCAGAAAGCTGCATATGGCCCTGGTCCCGGAAGGCCGGCGCATCTTCGGCAACTTGAGTGTCATGGAAAATCTGACCCTGGCCACCTACGCCCGGAACCGAAATGACGACCTGGAACAAGATCTGGACCGGGTATTCACCCTCTTCCCCCGGCTGGCCGAACGCCGAAAGCAACGGAGTGAATCCTTGAGCGGCGGGGAGCAACAAATGCTGGCCATGGGCCGGGCCCTCATGTCCAATTGCCGGTTTATCCTGCTCGACGAACCCAGCATGGGCCTGGCCCCTTTGCTCATGCAAGAGTTATTTAAGGCCATGCGAAAGTTAAATGAACACGGCATGACCATTCTACTGGTAGAGCAAAATGCCCGGGTGGCCCTCAGATTCGCCCACCGCGGCTATGTCCTGGATACCGGGTCCATCGTGGCCGAAGGGGCTTCCGACCTGCTCCTGAATGATCCCGAAGTCAAACGGGCTTACCTGGGCGGGTAGATGCGGATAGATGAAGAGGAAGCATGTCCCGACATATTGAATCAATGACGGCGGTTCAACACATTACCACAAGGAGTCAAGAAGATGGGCAGATATGTATGCACGGTTTGTGATTATGTTTATGATCCGGCTGAAGGTGACCCGGAGAATGGTATCGCAGCGGGAACTAAATTTGAAGACTTGCCGGACGACTGGACCTGTCCCTTATGCGGGGTTCCCAAAAGCGACTTTCGACCTGAGTAATTCTTCCGGGAAACTTAGGACGGCGCCGGTGCTATTATGGGCGGCGTAGTCTTTCCCGGCGATCTTTCATCGGCCGGGCAGGTCAAAAGCTGAACGACTGGTGACACTAAATGGTAAGGCTGGTCAAGACGAGGCGTTAACTCGGGCCAGGGGCACTTTCTTTGGCTGATTTGCGTTTTTTGATTTGCCTGGCTTCGATTTCCATCGAGACCAGCCGGGCGAGCAAGATGGAGGGGAAAAGTTGCCCGATTACTGCCTCCAGCATAGCTGCCGTCTTAGCCGCGGCATGGACCGGAAAGATATCACCGTATCCGACTGAAGTTAGGGTCATGAAGCTGAAATAGATTAACTTCCCCTCGATGAAATCTATTCCCCCCGAAGGGTAAGATTGCGTGAAGTTGAACGCCTTTGGCGACAACATGGCCACTATCGAGTAGAGCTTTCCCCACAGCACCCCGATGAGTAAATAAACGGCTACAGCCCCCGCAATTCGATGAGCATCAATATGACCTTCTCTAAATACATGGGTCAGGATCACAACGATAAGTAAGGCAATAAAGGCAACTTCAATAATTGTACTGGATACTTCCAGGCTCCGCCAGGGATACGCGAAGGTGATTACGCCACAGACCAGACCCGTGCCCCCTAAGGCCAGGACCAATCTGCCCCACACAGGGGTCTCCACGACCGCTCTAACACCGGATACAATGATCAGAAAAAAACAACCCTGGATCAAAATCTTGCCGAACGTGCCGGTTACTATCGGATAAAATATAAATATATCCAAGAAAAGCAAGATCAGCAGGGCCGTCAGACCCGCATCACTAGACCAAAATCGCCTTGTAAGTCGGTGCATTGTTTCCCTCCTCCGTGGTTCAACATGGATCTTTAGCACGAACGGAGAGGAAAGACAACCTTGAATAGATGGACAGCCTCAATCAATTGGGGCGCTCCCCTGACATTAGGGACGGATTAAAGCACGCAGCTCCCTCACACGTCCATTCAGAATGGTCCGTTCAGAAAAGGCTGAATAATCTGCATGAACTTTTCCGTGGGTGAAAGGTACTTGCCGGAAACACGGCAGCCGAACATCGGACCAGGCTTGCTCGATGCAGTACGACCGGGTCATGGGGGAGGAGTTGGGGCGGGTGATGGAGGAGCGATGAGTGTGTCTATTTTTTTGGTCGATAGTCACGAGGATCGAGACAGACGTCGTAAAGGAGTTTATCTAAGGGCAGCCAGTCGGTTTTGTTGATGCCACGTTTGGTGTGTTTCTGTGTCTGGTTGTGCGGAAAAGCTCAGGCTATTTTGATCCAACGGTTTTGCTCTTAGGCGATGGTTCGGATTTCATCGGCCACCTCGGAAAGGTCCTGGTCTTGGCTGTAGATGAGAGCGACATCATAAGCGTTTTTGTGCGCCAGTCGTATGGCGTCAATGGCGATACGAACATCAATGCCTTTTTCCTCGCCGACCAACACCTTGTGTTCATGTCCATCCGGGCAAAGAATAGTTCGGTTGCGGTAACGCAAAGGACGGGAAAAATTGTAGACTCCTTGTCTACTCATTTGTAACAATTTGGCAATCCAAAAGGAATTCCAAAATTGATCGTCTGCCGTGTCGGGAACACCGGTATAAAATCGAGTTTCGATTAATTGCCAGCCTTTTGAGCTGCAAATTGTTTGAGCAAGTTTTTGAGGGTCATAATTTGGAAAAGTATAGCCGAAAATTTCTTTTGCGGAGTGAAAAAGGTTTTGGCCGTCAAAAAAAGCAACGGCTCTGATGGTTGTCGGTGGAGTTGGATGAAAATTCATGACTTGAATTTCTTCGTATAAAAAAATAACCCCGCCCGGGCCTCTACACACGCACGAGGCGCTTTCGAGACGTGTCGAACGGGGAGCAAGTGTTTATAATATAACTCATCATGAAAAATTTTGCAAGCTAAATCATTTGGGAAAATCCCCGCCTTCGCTCCATCATCTTCTGACTTCCTAAGCCAATTCCCTGTCGTTTGTTTCATATCATAAAATGACGTCGGAACCCGTTGGTTATGACCGGTTACTGAATGGCGGCCATCTCCGCCCCTTTAACGTATGTCTCCAGTCCCTTAAGGATGGACTCGGCCAACTGCTCCAGATACCGGTCGTCTTTCATCCGGCGGCATTCTTCCTGATTGCTGATAAATGACGTCTCAATCAAAATACTGGGCATTTCGGCCCCGATCAAGACGTAAAAAGGAGCCTGCTTAACGCCCAAGTCGTTCACATTGGAATATTTTTTCTTTAGGCCGCGGACTAGCGCATTTTGGACGTGCCGGCCTAACCGGTTGGATTCGTTGATCTTGGAATTGAGCATCAAATCATTTAGCAGCGTATGCATGTCACTGATCTTCTTAGTCGTAGTGGCATTTTCACGAGCCGCCACCCGGACGGCCTCTTTGTCTGTGGCCAGGTTGAGGAAGTAGGTCTCCACACCACGTTGGGATTCATTCGGAGATGCATTGGCGTGAATAGAGACAAACAAGTCCCCGCTCTGAGTGTTGGCGATGGCGGTTCTTTCTTCCAAGGGGATAAACCGGTCGTCTGATCGGGTCAAGACGACTTCGCAGGCCAGTTTTTGGCGGACCATCCCGGCCAGCTTCTTAGCAATCTTCAAGGTGATGTCCTTTTCCTGGACCGACGAGTCATATCCGATGGCGCCGGGGTCTTTACCGCCGTGACCCGGATCTATGACGATCTTCTTCACCTTGAGCCCCAGTTGTTGGGCTAAACATGATTCCGGATCATCCGCCGCCGTAGCTTTGCCCCTCGGCACACGTTTCCTCGCTTTGGATCGCTCTTTAAAACCTCTGTTGGACGAGGCGACAACCTTTTTCGGCGGCTCTTCGGTAGGAGCCGACTGCTTTCCCCAAACGTCGATCACGATCCCAAAAGGATTATCCAAGGTAAAAACCTTGTAATTTTGGATAGATCCAATATCTAAGACCAGCCGCACCTTCTCCGGTGTAAACTGCCCCGCCCTGGCGTAGAGGAGCAGACCATCGTTAATGCTGATAGGTTCGGAAAGACGTTTAGATAGACTGGCCCCTTCCAAATCAATATAAATCCGCTCCGGCTTCTTATTCTCCGGGTCTTGCTTAATATTGTGCTTGGAATAGGGTACCGGCCGGTTCAGGTTGATGGCGATACGGGTATAGTTCTTATTGGACCAATGACGGATGGCCGTCACTGCAGCCTGACCGCCGGCCGGGACGGCATCTTCCCCGCCGGACACCCTCCCGGAAGACCGGCCCATGGCGCCGCCGGAGTCAGCCGCCTCCCTGAAGTCCGCTCCAGTGCCGGCTTTAAGGATGGGGTCATGCGGCTCCGACGAAATGGTTCCACCGGTGTTGTGGAAACCGGCTTTGTCTCCGGACAGGTAGCCGGACAACTCGGCCATTTTTTTGGATGCGGGGATGGCCAGATCACCTTGCGGAAATTGCCGCTGCACCCGGCCCAGTTCGGCATGGGCCTGTTTGTAGTCCCCCTTATATAAATACAGAAGCCCCAACCGATATTGCGCCTCAGCCGCCACACTCTTGCCGGGGAAGCGTTTGGTTACCCGGCGATAATAGTCCGTGGCCATGATGAAATCTGCCTCTTTTCGGTCGATGCGAAAGAGGGTGTCATATATCTTACCCAGCGCGTACAATGCGTTGGGGGCATTTGGACCTTCCGGATTGCCTTTGAATACTTCCTGGAAAATCTGAATACAGTTAGACCACCGGACGCGGGTTTGAGACGAGGCCGGAAGATTCTGCACGGCCGCGAGTTCTCTGGTCGCCTTATCATAAAGTTGTTGCAAGTCCACTTCCTGCGCCACCGTGACCTGGGCCAGAGCGATGAGGATAAGGACTATCAGAGTCATCTTGTATAATTTAGCCATAAGAGATTGTTTCCACTGCTTGTTTTTCGCACCGGCCATGGGCCTGATACTGTTGGCTATGCACCTTCAGCCGCATCAGGCCGACAAGACGCCGAGTTCATATTGATTTTTTTAGATCATCTAGAATGTTAAGGGCATCAAGAGGAGTAAGCCGAGCGATATCCGCCTCCTTAATCCGATGTCGAATGGGGTCTTCCGGATGGTGGCCGAACAGGCTCAATTGCATCGATGTTCCCTTGGCCTGTTTAAAAGGTTGGGTGACCCGGTTGGGACGGCCAAAGTGGCCCAATTCAGTCTGTTCCAGACCACCCAAGATCTCTTTAGCCCGTTTGATCACCGTGGGAGGAAGCCCGGCCATTCTCCCAACGTGGATGCCGTAACTGCGGCTGACTCCACCGGGCAATAACTTCCGCAAAAAGATGACCTCATCATTCCATTCTTTCACCGCCACGTTATAGTTCTTGATCCTGGGGCAGCCTATGGCCAGGGAAATCAATTCGTGGTAGTGGGTTGCAAAAAGAGTTCTCACGCCTTTATCATCTAAATTATGTAAATGCTCGGCCACCGCCCAGGCAATACTCAAGCCGTCAAAAGTGCTGGTGCCGCGGCCGATTTCATCCAAAATAACCAGACTGCGTTCCGTGGCCAGATTTAAGATGGTGGCCGTTTCGATCATTTCGACCATGAAGGTGCTTTGGCCGGCGGCCAGATTATCCATCGCCCCGACCCGCGTAAATATCCGATCCACCAGTCCGATAACCGCGGTCGCGGCGGGAACGAAACTGCCGATCTGGGCCATCAAGGCAATCAGGGCTACTTGTCTTAGGATAGTGGATTTCCCAGCCATATTGGGACCGGTAATAATCAGTATTTGATTATCATCCATATCCAGCTTAACATCATTTTCGACAAAAGACCCTTTTTTCAGCATCTGTTCAATGACCGGATGCCGGCCGCCGGTGATTTCGATGGCATCGCCCTGGTCCACTTCCGGCCGGACGTAATCCTCATTATCGGCGACCTGGGCGAAGGCGGCCAGCACATCGATTTCAGCCAACGCTTTGGCCGTAGCCAGGACCCGATCAGCCTGGTCGGCTACAGCTTGTCGGATCTGATTAAAAATGGAAAACTCTAAAGAGGCCCGTTTCTCCTCGGCCGAAAGAATAGTATCTTCGTATTTCTTCAGGTCCTCGGTAATGTACCGCTCGCCATTGACCAGTGTCTGCTTCCGGACATACTCTATCGGGGCCAGGGCCATATTGGTTTTGGATATCTCGATATAGTACCCGAAGACCCGATTAAATCCGACTTTTAGAGAATTGATTCCGGTTCGTTGTCGTTCTTTAACCTCAAATTTGGCAATCCAGTCCTTCCCCCCCCGGCTGATGGAGATTATTTCATCGAGTTCGGGGTGATATCCTGTTTTGACCATGCCCCCTTCTTTGATCGTCAAAGGAGGATCATCGACAATGGCGGCATCAATCAAATCAACCACATCCCGAAGCGGATCCAGCCGCTCCGTCAGGTAGACCAGCAAAGACGACCGAAACATATCCGCCTTCCGGATAATTGCCGGTAAGCGGGAGATGGATGCTTTTAAGGCATTGAGGTCGCGGGCATTTGCCCGGTCCATGGTGATTCGGGAGATGAGCCGTTCCAAATCATACACTGCGGCCAGGTCGTCACGCAGGTCCTCGCGCCGGACTTGATCCTGTTTTAACTCTTGGACCGCGTCCAGCCGCTCATTGATCTCACCGGGATCCAGCAACGGGTAGAGAATGATCTCTTTGAGCCGGCGCCCGCCCATGGGCGTGATGGTCTCATCAAGCACCCCCAGCAGTGAACCTTGTTTTGACCGTTCGAAGATGGTTTCGGTCAGCTCCAGATTCCGCCGGGTGGTCTCGTCGATGATCATGAAATCGGTCAAATTGTAAGGGACCAGGCGATTGACATGGGATAATCCCGTCAACTGAGTGTCCCGCGCGTATTTCAGCACCGCCCCGGCCGCCTCCAGTCCAACGGTCAAATGTCCGCATCCGAACCCAGCTAAAGACGAGGTATTGAAGTGGCCGGTCAGGTCGTCCTGAGCCCGGTCAAGGGCAAAAAAATGATCACCGGGTGCATTCACGTAATACCGGCTGTCTTTTCCCAAAACATCCTGTAACCGGGGCTCTTCGAGCAAGGCCGCCGGCAGCAGAACTTCGGCCGGACCGACCCGGCCCAGCTCATTGACCAGCGTCTCTCGGCCGTTGAATTCCGTGACCCGGAATTCTCCCGTGGATACATCGAGGTAAGCTAAGCCCAGGACTCCGGTGACCGACCCGGATACCCCGGCCAGAAAGTTGTTTCTTTTTCCTTCCAGCGTATTGTCATCAGTCTTGGTGCCCGGAGTAATAATCCTGGTAATGGCCCGTTTGACAATCCCTTTGGCCGTCTTCGGATCCTCTATCTGCTCGCAAATAGCCGCCTTATATCCCTGATTGACCAGCTTGTACAGGTATGCGTCCACTGCGTGGTAAGGAATTCCGCACAACGGCACCGGGTCTTCGGCAGATTTGTTCCGGCTGGTCAGCGTGATTTGGAGGACTCTGGAAGCGATCTCCGCATCTCCATAAAACATCTCGTAAAAATCACCCATGCGGAAGAATAGGATAGCGTCACCGACCCTTGATTTCATTTCCAGATACTGCTGGAGCATGGGAGTCAATTTAACCGGTCCCCCGGGATCGGCGGACTTGATGTTAGGCTTCTGCGGCTCATCCATAGAGACAAAAAATCAATGCGGGAGTTCCAGATAAAAGAAAAAGGTCTAGCCAAGCCCAGGTCGACTTCAAGAATGAAGCCCCTAGAATGGCTTCGCCACGGCACTGCCCCGAACTTCAGGTTGTTTTTTGGTTGCCGCGGCGGCTACGACCCGCTTTTCCTGGACGGCTGCGGCGGCTAATTTTTGGGTAAGTTGGTTGTTTTCATTTTTTAAAGAAGCTATTGTCTTTTCCAGGGATTTAGTCGCCAAACGGTGTTTTATCCGATCCTTCAAGCCAAAAAATCCCATAAACACCACACAGGCCAGAAACGGGGCCAGGGTGAAGATGAATGTCGGGATATTGAAACTTGTTTCTAAAACCAATAAATTCATATTGATAACAATGGGTTTGGTCAGAACTTCATGATTTTGCAGCACCAGCACCAACCCCACCACCGCTATCGAACAAAGAATAATCAGCTTAATATACTTCATAAAATCCCCTTTAGGGCTAATCGAACAACGGCCTTAGTTTGGCATAGGTTTGTTGGAAGTGCTCTGGTATGACCCGAATATCGGCAAAAACGGTCATAAAATTGGTATCGCCTTTCCATCTGGGGACGACATGAAAGTGCAGATGCTCTTCGACTCCGGCCCCGGCCACCAGGCCCAGGTTAAGGCCCACGTTGAACCCATCGGGGTGCATTACCTGCTTCAGGATAGTAATGGCTCTATCTACCTCAGCCAACAGATCCGCCCGCTCCTCTGAAGTCAGCCCCCCTAAGCCTCCGGTATGAGTACGCGGGGATACCAGCAAGTGACCGTTGATGTATGGATATTTGTTCATCATGACCATGGTCCGGTCTTTTATGGATAGTATCAGGCGCTCCTCCATGTCTTCAGGGCGGGGTGGGAGTCCCAGATCAGGGCAAAATATACAGCCCGCGGTCTTATCTTCACCTAAAATATAGGTCATCCTCCAAGGAGCCCACAAAGTCTCTGTCATGGTTGTACCTTCCGGTTTAGAGTTACAAGGGCCGGCCGGCCGGGGAGAGGTGCCCCGCCTCGCCAGGTTGTGATGATAGATCGGGATCGTTTGGTTGTGACCGCTGGTTGTGGCCGATAGATGTGACAAACCATTGCCCCGTACGCCGTCATAATCGAATAGTCCAGTTCTGGTCCATAGCAAAAAAAGCCTCGAAAGACAAGTACGGACTGTTGGAAAAAGTAGGCTCATTGGCTGACTAACGTGTTATATAAGTATGTTGATTCAAAATGCCGAAGAACCCAAATGATTTTTTTTTCTCGGCTATAGCCTTCAAGAGCCGAAATATTACTTTACCCTCCTCATTCAACAAGCTAACGCGAAGGTCATGACTCCTATCTCGTCAACCCGGAAAAAGCACTTGACAGTTTTGCCAAAATATGTTAGTGAGTCCGTATTATTATTACGCTCTCAATAACTTGGCTTTGATTTGCCCGTTTAGACAACCCTTCCGCAGGTGTTCTCTCATCTGCCAGTCATGATCGGCCGGCCCGACCCCGTCCGGTTAATTTAATATCAAGACTGTTTTTCCCACATTGCAGTGTTAATCCCGGATTGGCTTATTCCGGGATCCTAATCCGACTCTTTACGGCAATCAGAAGGCGGCAACATATTCGGCCCGTCCAATTCAACATGTGGCTTTTCTTTATCTGTTTTTTATGACCTTCATAGTTTTATATTACTTAATGATTATAATACACATCTTGTACTTGAGGGGGCTACCTTGATAGGTAAAAGATATACTTTTCTAGTTTTTTCCCGCCATGGCGATCATCAGGTCAAGACATTTACTTCGACTAAAATAATGATTGTCTTCCTCTTGCTCACTGCCGGCGGGTTGGTCCTATTCTCTGGATTTACCTTCAGTAAGTACCTGAAAGCGAAAAGCAGCTTAACGGAACTTCACCGTCTGTCCGATGAAAACGCCAGACAAAAAAAAGAATTATTCGAACTCACGCAAAAGGTAAGCAACTTTAGCCAACAATTACTCCAACTAAAAGAATTCAATCAACAGATCAGAACCACCGCGACTCAAGTCAAAAAGGATCAACGCCCGGCGGGCGGACAGGGTGGTTCCGATGCCAATGTCTTTGCCTCAAACTATCCTTTGATTCAACAGCATGAACTACTCATCCGCAAACTCAATAAAGACCTTGATAGCTTCCAGTTGGAAGCGGCCTTGGAAAAACAAACCCAAGATGAGCTGCAACGATTCCTTTTAAAACAAAAATCCGTACTGGCCTCCACCCCTTCCATTTGGCCCACCAGGGGATGGGTCTCTTCGGGTTTTGGATACCGACGCTCGCCGTTTACCGGGGCCGTCGAATTTCACCACGGCCTGGATATCGTAAATGACCGCGGCAGCTCTGTTGTTGCCACGGCCGATGGAGTAGTTACCTCGGTCAGGCATGAAGGTTCCTTCGGGTTGCTCATGACCGTCAACCACGGCTATGGGTTGACCACCAGATATGCTCACCTCTCCGCCTCCTTGAAGGAGCCGGGGGACAAGGTCGCCCGGGGCCAAAAAATCGCGCAGGTCGGATCGACCGGGCGAAGCACAGGACCTCACTTGCATTATGAAGTGATTATTAACGGCATCCCGGTTAACCCAGACCGGTATATCATGGATTAAATCGACGATTAAGTCGACCAGGCCACGGCCTCATCCCGACGGTAAACATGACCGATCACACTGAAACCTGCCCCCCACGACAAAAACGCTTTGATCAGGCCGGCAGGTGCATAAAATGTGGTATGTGCCTGGCCGTGTGCCCTTCATACCGGGTGACCAGATTGGAAAGCCTGGGGGCTCGCGGGAGGATGGCCGCGGCCGGCGCCATTGACCTGGGTCAATCGGACTTATTATCTCCCCATTTACGCGAGACAATCACCGCCTGTCTGCTTTGCGGGGCCTGCGGCCGGGAATGTGCCGGCGGGTTATCCGCCGATGTGGTTGTCCAGTCCCTGCGGCAGGAAACCGTGAAAGCCCAAGGGATGCCGTTGGTCAAGAAGTTGTTGCTTGAAGGGTTGCCTCCCCATGGTGCCGTGCCCCGGGCGGCATCAAAAACTATGTCCCGTGTGTCGGCCTGGCTGAACCAGTGTGTTCCGCCCGGCATAGGGCTCAGAGATCGGTTTCCCCTACCCGCCCTGCTCAACCGGATGTACTTTCCAGCCATCCCACGACGCTCTTTCCTCGACGCTATCTCCACATCTACACGGGACCGGATTATCCCGTCAACCCCACCTCCTGAATCCGGGAAACCAGGTCCGGCCGGGTTCCGGGTGGCCCTTTTTTTAGGCTGCATGGCGAATTACCTGCTGCCCGAAGTGTCCCAGGCCACGGTTGCCATTTTGAACCGGTCAGGCTTTACCGTGACTATTCCCAAAAACCAGACCTGCTGCGGCTTGGCCGCCTGGAGCGCCGGCGACGTGGCCCGATCAGAAGCCTTGATCACCGCAAATCTGGCTGTTTTCAAGGATATCGAGGCGGATTACATTGTCAGCCCGTGCGATTCTTGTACCGCCTACCTAAAAACTGCGGCGGAACATACCCGGCATCCCGACGCCCTGAAGTTGGCCGGAAAGGTTATGCCGCTGTCTGAGTTGTTAGTCAATATTGCCGGACTGGGACAAACCGGTTCTGCACCTTTCCCCGATGAAGCCCGGCAACGGGAGGACGACCATCTCCCGGACTTATTAGTAACCTATCACGATCCCTGCCATCTCAAGAATAAACTCAAAATCACCGCCGCTCCCCGGCGTCTGATCGCCTCCAGGCCCCACGTCCGGCTGGTGGAACCGGGAGGTCAAGTGACGTGTTGCGGCCATGGCGGTCTTTTTTCCGTCACCCATCCCGGGTTGTCCCTTAAGATTTCGGAAGAACGAATCGACCGGATAGCGGGGACCATGGCCGATGCCGTGATCACCGGATGTATGGCCTGCGTACTTCAACTGAGAGATGGGGCGGCCCGCCGAGGGAATAGTCCGTTGGTGCTTCATCTGGCTGAATTCCTGCAATCACGCATTTAGATTAACTTCCTGGTGGGTTAAAGATCTTAACCTGCCCAGGCGTAAGTCAATACCGGGTCTTCCGGGCTTCCTGTTTACTCCCCTGCCTCAGATTATTAGCGCCTGTCTGAATAAAGTTCTTGAAAGAATCCTATCATTTTTGTTATCTTGAATCATCAGCTATGAACATTTGATCAGGGCCTTTACTGCACACCATATGGACTATGATAAAGTCGACCAGCCTGTCAAACTTGAAAGTGAACTCCAACCTATGTCAGCCATTAAGACAGATTCACTTACTACTAATGATTTGGACCGATTCAAGACAATCGTCGGCACGGTATTAAGTCAGGCTTTGGATCATATCACCACCATCCAAGGCTGGGTGGGATATGTGGATCGTGACTCTAAACAGATGATCACTCTGGCCCAAAAAGGACTTGACCGGATTCACCTGGAGAAGATGCGGCTTTCAACCCGCACCGGCTTCTTGAAAGACTTAATGGCCCGAAAAATACCCGGATTGGTTGAGAAAGAGGAGATCCCCCCATCTACGGCCAAGAAGTTGCCCATAAAACCTCCTTTCTTTTTCGTTCCAATTATCGTGGGGGAGCGGACGGTCGGCATCATCCTTCTTTCCAGCGACTTAACAGATATCAATTTCAACACGACCGATGCCCTGTTGCTTATTTCTTTGTCTGTCCAGGCGGGTGGGATGCTGGAAAGCATCCGGATCTACGACAACCTGTCGGCCAGGGAGAAAGAGCTGCTTCATCTGCACAATATGGTGTTGGAAAGCCGCAATAAACTCCTGTTTGTTTTTGACACTATCCCCGATTTCATCTTTACCGTTGATCAACAACTAAAAATTATAAATATCAATAAAGCCATGGCCAAAAAGCTGGGCCGCCATCCCCGGGAATTAGTGGGGCAAGACTGCCACGGGATTTGTGCCGGAGTAACCTGTAACTTCTCCACCGATGACATTACTTGCCCGGTCAGACAAACCTTTGCCACAGGAAGGGGCCTGAACTGGATAAGTTCTTCACCGGGTCCCGATGGGGAAGAGTTTTTTGCGGAAGCTTACACTACTCCCATGGCGGACGCCGACGGGCGAATAGTCCAGGTAATTATCGTCAGCCGGGACATAACCGAGAGAAAACGTTTAGAGAAACAGATTAAGGATTATGCCGAGAAGCTGGAACAAATGGTCCAGGAACGGACGGCGGAACTAAACGAAGAAAAGATCCGGCTCAAACCAGCCAACGAAAGGCTGGTCGCGTTAGAAAAAGCTAAGGCCGATCTGACCAACATGGTGATCCACGATCTCAAAGGCCCGATCACCGTGATTATGGCTAACCTTGACCTTATCGGCCTGGATGATTTAACCGCAGATCAGTTGGAATGCTTAGACTCCGCCCAGGTCGGTTGCCAGGACCTGTTTCGAATGGTGACCAACCTGCTGGACATCAGCCGGATGGAAGAACGTAAATTGGTCATAAACGGAACTTCCTTTGATCTGGCCGAGGCTCTGTCGGAAGTGGCGGCTAAAGTAAAATCACTGGCAGATCTTAAAGAAATAAATATTGAGGTTATTGTCCCTGAAGATATTCCGGTAATCGTGGCGGATCGGCCTCTGTTTGATCGAATAATCCTCAACTTGCTGCACAATGCCATCAATCATTCACCCGACAACCAGGTTATTCTGCTCCAAGGTCAACTTTCGGTCACAGACAACGCTTTCCGGATCGATGTGATTGATCGGGGACCAGGCATCCCGGAGGACGTCCGGGAGCTCATCTTCGAGAAATTCGTTCAAGCCCGCGGTTCCGAATCCAAATTCGGTACCGGCCTGGGTTTAACCTTCTGCCGCATGGCGGTGGAGGCCCATGGGGGACACATCTGGGTTGACGGCCGGGTCAAAACCGGATCAACCTTTTCTTTTACCATCCCGGTAGGGGTTGGCGATGATTTGAAACCAGGACCAGGATCTGACCCGGCACCCGTAAACAGCATAACAACGCGGCTGGGCGGCCACAGAAATTAGGCTTAACCGCGAGGAGAAGCTGTTTTTTCTGTTCACCGGCCACCCTTTATGTTATAGTTCGACTCGGGGTTTCAGCCCCAGGCTGGATCTCAGATGTTAAAGTAACTAAAACAGAATTTACGAATCTGAAGTTTTTCTTGTCAATCGCCTGCGTTAATGGCCCGGCCGTGGCCACTCACCTGGCCGAATTAACCTTTTTTTCAATTATTTTTTTTTACTTCGCCGGAGGCACCATGAATTTCAGAAAACGACCCGAAAACCTTCCCGAGGACATGACCACCGAGCAACCGTCCGAGGAAATGACGACGGAACAAGCTCCCGAGGAACTGGCTAAAGGTAAAAACTATAAACTATATGCGGTTGTAATCATTGCTGTCCTCTTCGTGATAGCCACCGCCATCCCCTTTTTCTTTTCCCACACCCCATCGTCTGATTCCAAGCTCGGGATGACGTCGTCTCTGTCGGATAAGAAACCAGATTTTAGGCCACCGTCAGACCTGGGGAAATCTTCTATCCCAATGGCTCCGTCGGCTTCATCGGGTTCTTCCGTGATTCCGCCCGATTCCAAAACAGCTCCTCAATTTAAAGCTCCCTCAATGCCGAGTTCAATGCCGGCCGTGCCACCAACCGCACCGTCAGCCATTTTGCCGGCAGATAAACTCGACAGCAAAGGCGCACCGGGAATGCAGCAAAAGACATTGCCTCCCCTGCCCCCTAGAGAAGCCTTACTGGGACTGACCTTTACTTCTGCCGTGATCGATGTCATGGACTACGAGCTAAATCAACGAATGTTCGGGTGGCGGCCCAGCAGCTTTTTCTTCGGCAAACTGGCCTTGACCGACAACGTGAACAATACGCAAATGGGAGTGCTGACGGTTGTCCGCCGGATACTGATTGTGTTTAACGACAAAATCGGCCGTTTCTCCGATTCATTTGAGGTTAATCCCCATATCAACAACGCCTTCAACAACTTCAACTACAGTGCGGATAAGTTTTGGTTCACGGCCACCACGAGCATGTATAACGATGCAGTGAATCAATTAAAGACCTATCGAAAAGATTTAGAAGCCGGCAAGGCGGTGTTTAATAATTCCTCTGCGGCCATGGTCAATATCTTGGGCGGATGTCTCGAAGTGTTGGGCAACGCTCACAGCAACTTGATTAAACAAACGGAAGACGACGGCAGTCCGGTAAGCTGGTTTAGACAAGATGACTACTTCTATTATGCCAAAGGCGTGGCCGTGGCCATGTCCAAAATTCTGAACGCCGCGGTGGTTGATTTCCAAGATAAATTAGCCCGCGCCGGGACGACCGATGTCGTTCGAGGGGCCGCAGCCTCGCTCGATAAGGCGGCCAAACTACAGCCATTGATTGTTATGGACGGCGGATTGGATTCCTTTTTCCCCAACCACCGCGCTAACCTGAGTTCCTTATACAGTGACGCTTTCCAGAAATTGAGCGCCGCCAGAAGCAACATGGGCACCTACGACAGACTCTAAAGTCACCCCGGCACCGGTCGTCTTCAGACCAGGCCGCATGGTAGGTGACGTTCGACTCACCCTCGTACCCCGGACTCCGGTTTGGGGTGCGAGCCACACCACCCCAAGGCATTAAACACCGGCCACCACCCTGTCGCCCGCCGCTAAGGTTTCCCCCGATTCCACCGAAATTATTCTACCCTGACGACTAAGTGACTAAATTATGTGCGGAATATTCGGACTCACCCACCCCCCTGGTGATCCCAAATCAATACTTCAGGCCATGGGGGAAGTCCTGGCTCATCGCGGGCCCGACGGAGAGGGTTATTTTATCTCCAACCAGGTGGCCCTGGGCATGCGGCGGTTGAGCATCCTCGACCCGGCGCGCGGCCGGCAACCATTCTATAACCGTGACCAGACCGTAGTGGTGGTCTGTAACGGTGAAATCTACAACTTTATCGAGTTACGAAGCCGGTTGGCGGAGAAGGGGTATCGCTTCCAGACCAATTGCGATGTAGAGGTCATTCCCCATTTATATGAAGAATACGGCATCAACTTCATTCATCATCTGAACGGCATGTACGGCATGGCCCTTTATGACCTGGCCGAGAATACCCTGTACTTGATTCGGGATCGCCTGGGCATCAAACCATTATATTATTCCCTGGCCGGCCGTAACCTTATATTCGCCTCCGAAATTAAGGCCCTGTTCCAGACATCCCTGGTATCCAAAGAAGTCGATCTGGAATCGCTCAGCATCCTGCTTGACTTGATGTACATCCCGGCCCCGGCCACCCCCTTCACCCAGATCAAAAAGCTTCCTCCCGGCACGTATCTCCAATGGCTGGCCGGGGCTTTAAAACTAGTCCCATATTGGACGATGGCCTTGCCGGAGACGGACATTCAAGATGAGCCCAATCCGGCCGAGACATTAGAGGGCTTATTAGAGGATAGCGTTCGCCTGCAGATGCGGAGCGATGTCCCGGTTGGTTGCTTCCTGAGCGGCGGTATTGATAGTTCCGCGGTTACCGCCCTGGCCTCTCTCCAAACCAACCTGCCCATGACCACCTGGCACGTGCGCGGCACCGGCATGCAAGGTAAAATAGACGAAAGCCCTTTGGCCGCGGCCGTCTCCCACAGGTATGGCACCAGTCATTTCACCAAGAACCTGGCTGACGAAGATTTGATCATGGAGTTGCCCAAACTCATCTGGCACCTGGAGGAACCTATCGGTGACGGCGCCTTTGTTTTGACTTACGGCCTGGCCAAGATGGCCGCGGAGCAAGTCAAAGTCATCCTGAGCGGGGCCGGTGGAGATGAGTTATTCGGCGGCTATGCCCATTACCGGAACCTCTACTTTGGGGAATCCATCATAAAGCGACTTTTATTCGGCAAGCAGGTGAAATCTTCCTATTACGACCGAATGGCTTCCCGGCAGGCCTCCCGTTGGCCGGAATATTTTCCCTGGCATGGGGTCTCTATTTCCCGGAAAGAAGAGTTCGATCAACCATTTAATGCAAATAAGCTCAAAGACCCTTTGAATGCCCTGATGTTGGCTGATCTGCATTGGTACTTGCCGGATAATATATTGTTTTTAACCGATAAAATGACCATGGCCGCCTCATTGGAATGCCGGGTGCCCCTGCTGGATCACCGGATTGTCGAGTTGAGCCTAAGGACCGATTCCGGTCTCAAAATCCGGTCCGGCCAAAAGAAATACATCCTTAATCAGATAATGAAGAAGTACCTGCCTCGGGAAGTTATTTACCGTCCAAAAGAAGGGTTCGGGGCTCCGGTGGTGTACTGGGTCAATAACTACCGGAAAAAATACTTCGACCAGTGGTTGCTCTCGGGTTATCTCTGCCAGGAACGAATGATCAATCAGAAAAAACTACAGACCTTGCTGGCTCATGACCATCTCCACGGCCTCCAGGCTTGGCGCTACTGGCAAATACTCATCCTGGAAATTTGGATGCAGCTATTCGTCGGCGACCGGCCAATGTCATTGATTTAAGGCGCAGTGTCATCGGATCATATTATAATAAATGGTCAATTCCGATTAAGCCCTGAAAGGGCGCTATAGGTTAGCCCAGCGGCAACGCCCTGGGTATAAGCGGCGGCTATATAAAAAAACCTATGATGCCCACATAAAATCGTTGGCAATTCAGCATCTCAGCCGTAGCCGGATATCCCATTCAAAGGAAATGGCTTTGAGGTTGGCCGACCATCTGTATTACCCAGGGCGTTGCCGCTGGGCTAACCTAGAGCGCCCCGTTGGGGCTTATTCGGAATGGACTATTTTAAAGAAGTCAGCACGATTGTTCGTCGCTTAAGCCAATTACATTGGCGACCGGCATCATCAAGATATGTTATAGTGAATAGAGAACGGCATGACGAAACCAGAATTAGTTTCCATCATCATTCCCACCCATAACCGGGCGCGGTTACTGACTCGGGCGCTGGCCGGCGTCTTCAAGCAAACGTACCCGAACTGGGAAGCCATTGTCGTGGCCGATGGATGTACCGACGATACCTTGGAGGTCCTAGAGCCCTATCTTGATGATCCCAGATTGGTGCTGATTGATCTCCCCCTGACCATTGGCGGAGCCGGGGCCAGAAATGAGGGACTGGATCACGCCACCGGGGAGTACGTGGCCTTCCTAGACGATGACGACGAGTGGGTCGCCGGCAAGCTTGAAAAGCAGATCCGATTCATCCAGAAACATCCCGACACGGCCGTTGTATCCTGCAACTATACATTTGACCGAGCCATGCCGTCCCGGCTCAAGCGCGTGGTCACCCTTCACGACCTTTTATACCACAATTTTCTGGGCAGCTTCTCCTTTTGCCTGACCAGACGAAGTTACCTGGACGGCCTGCGGATCAACCCGGGCCTCCGGGGATGTCAAGATTGGGATCTCTGGCTGAAAGTGCTGCAAAAAACCGGCTGGCCGGGCCGCAACATCGGGGAGGTCCTGGTCCATTATTATACTGATGACGAACATCGTATGTCTCGTGACTTTCGACTAAGTTACGAAGCCTATATGATGCAGGTCGATTTGCTTTGGCCGCTCCTGGATCGGAAACACAGGATGTTTCATCGGATGAAGATGGAGGTGCTGAAAAAAATGGCCGAACCAGGACTGTTCGGTATCCCGGACCTGATCGATATTCTAAAACATCTCATCATTTTTCTTTATACCGGCCCTTACCGGGAGCCGCGTTTCCTGGCCGGGACCGTTTTGGCCCCCTATTTTAACTATCAAACCAAGAAAGCCATTAAGGACCGGCTGGGCAAACTGGTTGGCCCCGGCCGACGTACTTAACCTGGCTATAATTAATGTTCCCGAGAGCACCTGTTGCGGATTGTCTGTTACGGTTGCTCGATTAAGACAACAAGTAACAAGCAACAAGCAACAAGGCTCTATGCCGACAATTTTTTTTATTTGACATGATCAACGGTTGTGGGGTATTTAAACGGGATAAACGTAAGCTGATGCCTTAACGCCCCGAAAGGGCAAATTATGTAGCTCAGGGCGGACAGCCAATGTTGTTGAAATTAAGGATGCAATGTTAAGATTTCTCGCTTCGCTCGAAATGACAAGGAAGTGGGCCACCTAAAATGACGATGTAAATTTGTCATTCCGAACGAATGTGAGGAATCTTATCACGTCCGAAGATGGTTAAGCCGTCCCTTAATTGAACAACATTGGGGCGCCCAGCTCTGAATGGCGGCCGAGGCCCATGCGGCCCTCAAAGCTTAATATGAACGCGGCAGGGTCTGAAACTCACCCTGAGAAGGACGGTTATGTATTTCCAAGACTTAATCATGGCGTTACAAAAGTATTGGGCAGATCGGGGATGTATCATTCAGCAGCCCTACGATCTGGAGGTGGGTGCCGGCACTTTCAACCCCGCCACATTCTTGCGGGCCCTTGGACCGGAACCGTGGCGAGTGGCCTATGTGGAGCCTTCCCGCCGGCCGACCGACGGCCGCTATGGCGAAAATCCCAATCGGTTGCAGCATTACTATCAATTCCAGGTCATCCTCAAGCCATCCCCGCTGGATGTCCAGGAGCAATACCTCGATAGCCTCCGAGCCTTCGGCCTGGATCTGCTGGACCATGATGTCCGCTTTGTTGAAGATGATTGGGAATCCCCCACCCTGGGCGCCTGGGGTCTGGGCTGGGAAGTCTGGTTGGACGGCATGGAGATCACCCAGTTCACTTACTTCCAGCAAGCCGGGGGGATCGATCTTTATCCCATTGCGGTGGAGTTGACCTACGGTCTGGAACGGATCGCCATGTATCTGCAGCAGGTGGAAAATGTTTACGATCTCAAATGGAACAAGCATGTCACCTATGGGCAGGTCCATCATCACAGCGAAGTGGAGTTCTCCACCTACAACTTTGAAAAAGCCGACGTGGCCATGCTCTTCGAATTATTTAATATGTATGAAAAAGAGAGTAAAGCCATGATAGCCCAAGGTCTGGTTCTGCCGGCTTACGATTATTGTCTCAAATCATCCCACGTCTTCAACCTGTTGGAGGCCAGGGGGGCGATCAGCGTGACGGAACGGACGTCCTACATCGCCCGAGTCCGGGAGTTGGCCAAACTGTCCGCCCGGGGTTATGTGGACCAACGAGAAACCATGGGCTTCCCGCTACTTAATAACTCGTGAGGTCGGAGATAGATGAATAAACACGATTTACTTTTTGAGATAGGCGTTGAAGAAATTCCGGCCGGGTTTATGGCTGGGGCACTGGACTCATTGAAATCCTTGACAGCCAAAGGTCTGGAGGAAAATCGGCTCGGTTTCGGGAGCATAACCGCCATGGGCACACCCCGGCGGCTAACCGTCCTGGCTACAGGTATTCCCGAAAAACAGGAAGACATGACCGAGGAGATCACCGGCCCACCCAAAAAGGTGGCCATGGGTGAGGATGGACAATACACCAAGGCCGGGCTGGGTTTCGCCAAAAGTCAGAACGCCGATGTAGCCGACCTGAAGGTGATCACTACTCCCAAGGGTGAATACCTGGCCATCTCCCGCATCCGGGCCGGCCGGGACACCGTCGATGTCCTGACCGAAATGCTGCCTAAGGTGATTACCACCCTGCCCTTTCCCAAGTCCATGCGCTGGGGTGAGATCAAAACGGCCTTTGTCCGGCCCATCCACTGGCTGGCCGCCCTTTACGGCACAAATATCGTCCCCTTTGAAACAGCAGGGATCACCAGCGGCCGGACCATCTACGGTCACAGATTCATGGCCTCGGCCCCGATCGAATTGGCTTCTCCGGCCGATTACCTGGAAAAAACAAAGAGCGCCTGGGTCATCGCCGATACTGAAGAAAGAAAACAAATGGTGGCGGACCAGGTGTCGGAAGCCGTGAAGGCGGTCGGCGGCTCCATCTTAACCGATCCAGGTCTGCTCGATCATGTGACCAACCTGGTTGAGTATCCTTATGCCGTCTGCGGCAGCTTCGACCCTAAATTCCTGGCCATCCCCGATGAAGTCCTCATTACGGCCATGCGGGAACACCAAAAGTATTTCAGCGTGATCGGCCCGGACAAAAAACTTATGCCCCATTTCGTGGCGGTAAACAACACCAAACCCAAACATCCGGCCATAGTGACTAAAGGTCACGAACGGGTCCTTAAAGCCAGGCTGGCTGATGCGGCCTTCTTCTATAAGGAAGATACCAAGCTGCCCCTGTCTGACCGGGTGGACGCCCTAAAAAGAGTGACCTTCCATTCCGATTTGGGCTCGTCTTACGAAAAAATGGAACGGTTCCAAAAATTAGCCGTAGCCATCGCCGACAAGATCGCCCCGCAGGCGATACCCTTGGTCGACCGCATCGCGTACCTGTCCAAAGCCGATCTGGTCACGGACATGGTTGGCGAGTTTCCCACCCTGCAGGGGATCATGGGCCGGGAATACGCCCGGCTATCGGGTGAACAGCCGGAAGTGGCCGATGGGATTTTAGAACACTACCTGCCCCGGTTTGCCGGCGATGAATTGCCGAAAACTATTGGCGGCGCCATCGTCAGTATTGCAGATAAAGTAGACAGCGTAGTCGGATTCTTTGCCGTCGGTCAGAAGCCCACGGGCGGCGCCGACCCCTACGCCCTGCGGCGGCAATCCCTGGGGGTGATCAACATCCTGCTGGGACTGGACCTGCACCTGACCGTTGACGAGTTGATCACCATGAGCCTGGATCAGTTTAAACCGGGGCTGGTCCCGGACCCGGTAGCCACGGCCGCCGAGGTCAAAGCATTTTTCGAGGGCCGGTTGTTCAACCTGATGACCGGCCGGGGCTTCAGCCATGACGTGGTAGACGCGGTGCTGGCCGTGTTTGGGGCTAGCCCTACGGCCGCGGCGCCCCGTATCACAGCCTTGGAGGAATTCAAAAAAATACCCGATTTCGAGCCATTAGCCGTGGCCTTCAAACGGGTTGTTAATATCATCAAGAAAACCAATGCGGTGGCTGCGGTAAAGGCCGAGCTGCTGACTGAAGCGGCGGAACAGGACCTGTTTCGGGCCTATTCCGGGCTTAACCAGGAAGTCGCGGCGCTGGTCGGCCAGGGTGACTACCAGGCGGCCCTAACTAAGGTGGCCGGGCTGAAAGGCGCGGTGGATGCCTTTTTCGACCGGGTCCTGGTCATGACCGATGACGAGGGAATCAAGAACAACCGCCTCGGCCTGCTCAAGCTAATCGCCGACATGTTCGCCCTGGTCGCCGACTTCTCACGTCTTTCCGCTTAATGCTAAATCCTTCTTCGCCAAACTGAAGCGCCAATGATTACCATTTTGTCATTCCGAACGAATGTGAGGAATCTTAAGATTTCTCGCTTCGCTCGAAATGACACTATTGAGCCGCGAAGTTCGGCGCACCCAAAACGAGACGGATTTTTTTGTGCAATTCATCGATGACGATCGGTTTAGTCACATACTCATCCATGCCGGATTCTATGCACTTTTCGCAGTCATCCTTTAAAGAGTGAGCGGTTAAGGCGATAATGGGGATATGTTTTCCGGTTTTCTTTTCCCGGTCTCGAATTTCCATCGTGGCCTGCTGACCGTTCATAACGGGCATTTGGAGATCCATTAAGACCAGATCGAAGTCCTCGCTTTCCAGGATCTCAACCGCTTTTTGTCCGTTAGCCACTAATGTCACCTGATGGTCGTACTTGTTTAGAATAGCCTCAACCAGCTTCTGGTTTATGATATCATCTTCGGCCACCAATATCCTTAACGGCGGTATCTCAGATTCGTTTTGTTTCAACTCCGCCGCCGTCAAATGCCGGCTCGGCCCCATATCATTATTTGACAAGCCAAAAGGAAGGTCGAAGTAAAACTCGCTGCCTCGGCCGGCCTCACTCTCCAAACGAATCTCCCCACCCATCAGTTCCACCAACCGCCTGGAAATGGCCAATCCCAGACCCGTGCCGCCATATTGACGGGTGGTGGAGGTTTCAGCCTGGGTAAACTCCTCGAAGATGGCTTTTTGTTTGTCCAGCGGGATGCCTATGCCGGTATCCTCCACCCGGAAGCTCAAGACCATGCTGTCATTATCCATGGTTTCGGGATAAATGCCGATCTTCACCTGACCTTGATCGGTAAATTTTATGGCGTTGTTCATCAGGTTGAGCAGGACTTGTTTTAGCCTAAGACCATCCCCGCGAAGTTGGGTGGGTATCCGGGGGTCAATCTCATAGGTCAACGACAGTCCCTTTTCTTGGACGTTGATTCCCAGAGTCTTTATTAATGTTGTAATCAGGTTATTAAGATCAAAGACGGAACTCTCCACTTCCAACTTGCCGGCTTCGATTTTTGACAAGTCAAGGATATCATTTATTAAATCCATCAGGATATCGCTGGAATATTTGATCATTTCCAGTTTTTCGCGCAGTCCTGATGGAAGGTTCGACTGCAATAAGAGATTACTCCAACCCACGATGGAGTTCATCGGCGTGCGAATTTCGTGGCTTATGTTCGACAGAAACGTGCTTTTTGCCCGGTTGGCCTTTTCCGCCGCGTCTCTGGCCATCTTCAGCTCTATTTCAGCCAGATTTCGTTCGATAATTTCATGGTTAAGTTGCCGGTTAGTCTCTTGCAGTTCTTTGACCAGTTTTTCCAAGTCACTCTTATTTCGTATTAGTTCTTGTTTCTGGCTGTGTAATTGCAAAAATACCATTATTTTTGAGAGTAGGATTTCAGGGTCAAACGGTTTGGTCACAAAGTCAACGCCACCCGCTTTGTAGCCTTTAAAAACATGAAATTCATCGGAGTAAACCGCTGAAAGAAATATGATAGGGATATTTTGTGTGTTATGTTCGTCACGTATCAGTTCGGCCAATTCGTATCCATCCATTTCCGGCATTTGAATATCCAGGATGGCCAGGGCCAGGTCGTGATTCAAGACAGCTTTAAGGGCATCATTACCGTTACCGGCCTTGATCACTTCAACATCCAGTTCACTTAGAATCTTTTCCAAGGCAAACAAATTTTCCGGTTTATCATCTACAAGCAGTATCTTCTGTCTCGATTCCATGTTTAAACCCTTATGATGGGTAATCGTTCCTGCCAAAACGTTTAAAAATTCTACGACAAGCGCCGGGTTTTGGGAAAACCATATACTTTGAACGGTTACAAAGGACGCACGTCAAAGAGTCAATTGTACCCGTTCAAAGTATAGTTTTTTCCAACAACGTAGTCTTTACTCCGGCGCGATTTCCGTACCGCGTTGCCGTCTCCAATTCAATAAGCAGCCGGGTTATTCCCGGAATCGGCAGCACGTGATCAACCTTGGTCATGTCCAATGCCGACCTGGGCATGACGGGATGCGCCGCATGGGCCGGATCCTGAACGATTGTCAATCCCCCACATTGCTTAATCAAATGCAATCCGTAGGCCCCGTCATGGTTGGCGCCGGTCAAGATAATGCCGATTAGACCCGATCCATAAGCGTCCACGGCGCTCTCAAACAAAACATCGATGGACGGTCTGGCAAAGTTAACCTTTTCATCGACGGACAAAGAAAAGGTTTGATCCCTTTCAATCAACAGATGATAGTTGGGCGGGGCCAGGTAGATCCATCCGGGCTGAATCTTCTCTTTTTCATCGGCTTCTTTAGCCTTGACCGCACATCTTCGGCAAAGTAATTCCGCCAGATAATCACCCTGGGTGGGGTGCAAGTGTTGAACGATGATGATCGGCCATGAAAATTCGACGGGCAGAGGGGGGAGCAGGTCGCTCAGCGCTTCCATACCGCCGGCAGAGACGCCGATCACTACCGACTGATACTGCTCATGAATTTTGTCCCGGTCCTGTAAACGCATGTTCGGTTCTAACCCGCTTTGCGAAAAATTTTCCATTTCTCGTCAACATCCTTAAAGTACTTCTCCACCCAGGAAAATTTCAAGCTTTCCTTACTCCCCAGAGCCAGAATGCCGCCATGGATGAGGCTTTCATAAAAGAGTTTGAGGACATGGTCTTGAAGAGCCTTATCGAAATAGATGAGGACATTTCGGCAGAGCACAAAGTGCATTTCGCTGAAGACCGTATCCGTAACCAGGTTGTGGTGGGCAAAGGTAATATTTCTCTTCAATGATTGATTTATAATAACCGAGTCGTACCGGGCGTGGTAGTATTCCGAAAAGGACCAGCTTCCTCCCGAGCGTTGATAGTTGGCGGTAAAATCCTTCATCCGGTCGAGGCGGTATACCCCCTGGCGGGCTTTGTCTATGGCCACCTGGTTGAAATCGGTCGCGAAAATAGTGGCGCGGTCATAAAATCCCTCTTCCTGGAGGACAATGGCCAGGGAATAGACCTCCTCCCCGGTAGCGCATCCGGCATGCCAGATCTTGACAAAGGGATAGGTTTTGAGATGGGGTATGACTTTTTCCCTCAACACCTTAAAGAACTCGGCATCGCGAAACATCTCTGTCACGGTGATGGACATATCCTGGACAAGTTTTTCGAAAAACAATTCATCATACAGCAGTTGCGGAATCATTTCACTAACTTTTTTGAAACCGGACTTGGCCAGAAAACTCTTGACCCGCCTGGTCACCGATGCCCGGGCGTATTGCCTGAAATCATAACCATAGCGGAGAAAAACGGCTTCCAGCAGCAGGTCGATTTCGATGTCTTGAACTTGTTGCATGGGATAAGATCCTTTACCAGGATGGTGAGACTTCTTCCTCGTCGTACTTACTTATATAACCAGACCCGCATCATCGACAGCAACCGGTCCACGTCCACCGGTTTAGACAGGTAATCGCTGGCTCCGGCTGCGATGCACTTCTCCCGGTCATCTTTCATGGCCTTGGCCGTCAGGGCGATAATCGGCAGCCTGGTAAATCGTGCTTGTTCTCTGATTTTTTTGGTGGTTTCATATCCATCTAGAACCGGCATCATGATATCCATCAAAACTAAATCCACATCAGGATGTTCATTTAATAAACTCAATGCTTTTTTACCATCCTCCGCCTTGATCACGTTCATCCCCTTATCTTTTAAAACCCGGGCCAGGGCAAAGACATTCCGCATATCATCATCCACCACCAGAATCTTTTTAGCGGTGAAAATATTTTCCCGGTCATGGAGACTAATAATCATTTTCTGCTTTTTTTCCGGCATAGTCTTGACCATCCGGTGCAAGAACAGGGCAGTTTCATCCAGGAGCCGTTCTTCAGACTTCACGCCCTTAATGATAATGGAGTCGGCAAATCTCCGCAATTCTGCTTCATCTTCCCGGCTTAATTCTTTTCCGGTGTAGACGATCACCGGCGGCAAGCTGATATGCCTTTCCTTCTCCAGTTGATTCAACAACTCGAACCCGGTCATGTCCGGCAATCCCAGGTCCAGGACCATACAGTCAAACCCGGCTTGCCGAAGCGCGGTTAAGGCTTCCCGGCCGGTGGCCGCTTCGGTGATTTTCACATCCTCTTCCCCGACCAGGTCAACAATGGCGCGCCGCAATGTTTCATCATCTTCCACGATCAACAGATCTTTTATTTTCTTATCAAGGACCTCTTCAATCTTGCCGAAGGCGTCTTCCAACTGCTCTTGTTGCACCGGTTTGGTTAAAAAACCGATCGCGCCACGCTTGAAGGCGTCCAGCGAAGTTTCTGAGGCGGAAATAATATGAACCGGGATATGCCTGATTTTAGAATTTATTTTAAGGGCGTCCAACACCTCCCAGCCGTTAATTCCAGGCAGGCTCAAGTCTAAAATAACGGCCTCCGGGATATGTTTCTCCGCCAGGCGCAAGCCGCCTTCACCTGTAGCCGAGACAAGAGCCTTAAAGCCCTTTTCATGGCACTGGTCGCGCAATATGCGGGCAAAATTCGGATCATCTTCGATAATCAGGATACACCTGTCATCTTTAGAAATATCGGCCCGGTCATCGCTGACTGGTTCAGCCTCGAACCGTTGAGGGAAAACTTTCGATCCGGATGCTTGAACGTCTCCAGGCAAAGCGGCCCGGGCCGATTCCTCGGACGGCGACACGCCCGGCCCAACGGGTCTGACCATCTGCCGGTCAGGGCAACCCCCGGCCTCTATGGGCAGAAACAGGGTAAACGTCGAACCTAGACCAACCCGGCTATGGAGCTGCAACTCTCCACCCAGCAGCTTGGCCAGTTCTTTCGAAATAGACAAGCCCAATCCCGTTCCGCCGTATTTCCGGGAGGTGCCCCCGTCCACTTGATGAAAAGCCTGAAATACCTCGAACAGCTTCCCTTGAGGTATGCCCACCCCCGTGTCCGTCACAGATATGGCCACGGCCTCGGCCGTTCTTAAACCTATGGCCGAAAGGTCGGCGTCCGCCCGAGGCAGGGAAAAATCAACCGTGACACTCCCCTGATGAGTAAATTTAACCGCGTTGGCCACTAGATTCTTGAGAATTTGCTCCAGCCGTTGTTGATCGGTTTTGATCGCGGCCGGCAGCCCGGCATCTAAATTCAGGTTAAAGATCAATCCCTTTTCCTCAAAAACATGTTTGAAATTGGACTTAAGATTATCGGCTAGTTCGGTCAATATGACTTCCCCCACATTAATCGTCATCTTGCCGGCTTCTATTTTAGACAGATCCAGTATCTCGTTGATCAACAACAACAGATCTGCGCCGCTCTTATAGATGACCCGGGCGGCCTCGACCTGGTCCGGGGTCAGATTTTCCTTCTTGTTGTCCGATAAGTTACGCGCTAAAATAAGCAGGCTGTTCAATGGCGTACGTAATTCGTGTGACATATTGGCCAGGAATTCAGACTTGTATTTTCCGGTTATCTCCAGTTCTTTGGCCTTCTTTTCTAAATCTTGACCTATTATCTCCAAATCCAGATTCTTCTGCTGGATCTGTGACTTCTGTTCTTCCAGGTAGTTGTTTTTTTCTTCCAACTCTTCATTCACCACTTGTAGTTCTTCCTGCTGCTGCTTCAATTGTTGTTCCGACATCTTCAACGCCATCGTCTGCTCTTCCAATTCCTCATTGGAGGCCGCCAGTTCTTCCTGTTGCATCTGAAGTTCCTCAGCCTGACGACTGGTTTCAGTTAGCAATTCTTGGAGTTTTTGCCGACTGGCGGCGGTGTTGAAGGCCACGGCCAAAGTACCGCCGACCACGCTCAGAAAATTCAACACTTGATCGGAAAACTCGTTCACCGCCCCCAATTCCAGCACGCCTTTGACCTGATTGTCATAAAGAAAAGGAACCACCACGATATTCCTGGGGAGGGTGTCGCCAAAGGAAGAGTTGATCCGGATATAATCTTCGGGGACGTTGGTGACGGAAATGATCTCCCGTTCCAGCGCGGCCTGGCCCACCAACCCTTGACCAAGTTCATAGACATTGGCCAAGCTTTTCCGTTTATTAAAGGCATAACTCCCCACAAGTCCCAGCCGCTGGTCATCCTTAGCGATATAAACGCTCCCGATCTGGGCGTTCAGGTACTTGGCCAAAAAGCTGATGATATTTTTGCCCAGGGAATAAATGTCCTGTTCTCCGCTGATCTTCTCGTTTAATTCGGTTTGGCCGGTTTTGATCCAGTTCTGGCGCTGATTCTCGGCAGTAGTATTGCGCAGGGATTGAGTCATGTTATTGAGGGCCTGGCCCAGTTGATCGTTTGGCCCCTTAATTTCAATAGATCTGCTGTAATCTCCCCGGCTGATACTCAGTGCGATATCCGACACCTCCCGCAGGGTATCGGTTTTTTTGCGGAGCGCCAAGCCCAGTTCATCCTCTTCCGAGCGGGGGGCGACGATTCCCCGAAAGTCACCAGCCGCCACAGCCTCAGACTGTTTCACTACTTCTCTAAAGTTAGTCACGATTTGATTCAGTGACAAAGCGACCAGATCATATCTGCTTTTTACCTCAACCGTCCGGGTGAAATTTCCCAACGCAATCTTTTCAGCTAGATTTGCCTTTTCCTGCAAATTCGACTGCATTTCCCGAAATGAGTTGGCTAACTCACCTATTTCATCCCTTGAATGAATGTCGATTTCCTTTCTAAAATCTCCTTCAGCCATGCTCAACATGGTGGCTACAATCTTTTTCAGCGGTATGTTTATGCTCCGGGTAATCACCAGGGCGATTAATGCTCCGGCCAGGAAAGTCGAGATAATAACCAGGAGCATAAAAATCAAAGTTCGATTTTTAACCATTTCGGCGTCGGCATAAAAAGCTTCCGCTTTATTATTGGAGAATTCTCTGACATACCTCACTTTTTTAATCAGGTCTTCGACAAGTTTTATACCTTTATTCTGAACCAATTCTGCTGCCGCTTCTCCTTTGCCCTCACGCATCAGCTGAATTATCTCGGTCCGAATCGGACGCCAGTCGAGAAAAAGTTGATAGGCATCCTGGGCTATTCTCTTTTCCCCCAAAAACCGGTCCAAGACTATGTCAAATTGCTCTCGTGTTTCTTGATCATGTCGATTTATCCTTATTGATGACTCCATAACATGTTTCTGGTCCGCATGTTCCACCATGTCTCTGATCAATTCATCCATAAGGATTATGTTGGCCCTGATATCCCTGATGGCCCGCCCCACCATCAGAGGATGACGGTACATATTGCCCGTCATACCGGCAATGGAGTGAATTTCAACCATGGCCAGGACACCAACCGCGACGGTTAATGCGACCACTATGGAAAATCCCAGCAGTAGACGGGAACCTATTTTCAAACTGGACAAACCTATTTTCATCGTCATGTTTTCTTCCTAATCATCCTCAGCTGTTTCATTCCACTCCAGTCCACCTAAAAGGCCGCGCTCTTAGGCGTTCGAGGAAATGGAATAACATCTCTAATATTGGCCATTCCAGTGACAAACTGGACCAGCCGGTCAAACCCTAAGCCGAACCCGGCATGGGGGGCGCTGCCGAATTCCCGCAGCTCTAGATACCACCAGTAGGTATCAAGGCTTAATCCCGCTTCAAGCATCCGGTCTTGCAATGTCTGATACCGCTCTTCCCGCTGGCTGCCGCCGATAATCTCCCCAATCTTAGGCACCAGGACGTCCATGGCGGCCACAGTCCGGCCGTCGTCGTTCAGGCGCATATAAAACGGCTTAATCTCTTTGGGATAATCGGTGACCACCACCGGCTTCTTAACCCATTTCTCGGTCAGGTAACGCTCATGTTCGGTGGCCAAATCAGCGCCCCAACTGACTGGAAAGGCGAAATTTTCATTTGACCTGGTCAGTATCTCCACGGCCTCGGTGTAGCTAATCCGTTCAAAATCGCTTTGAATAATCTTCTCCAAAGTCTCGATCACCGTTGGGTCAATCAACTTGTTGAAGAAGCTCATGTCTTCCGGGCAGTGTTGCAGGATGTGGCTGAATACGGCCTTAAGGAACTCCTCGGCCAGATCGACGTCGCCGGCCAAGTCACAAAAGGCGCATTCCGGCTCGACCATCCAGAACTCCGACAGATGTCTGGATGTATTTGAATTTTCCGCCCGAAACGTGGGGC
>JADFXY010000400.1:0-4087 GCA_015233355.1 Deltaproteobacteria bacterium
CTATGTTGATGAAGCCAGAATGATGCAAAACTATTCTGATGTTACGCAAATAGGTGTTGATGAAACTTCGAGCAAACGGGGCCACAACTATATTTCGATTTTTGTCGATATGGCAAAATCCAAGGTCCTGTTCGCTACCGAAGGCAAGGGCGCTGAAACACTATCCGCCTTTAAGCAAGACCTGATCGCCCATAAAGGAAAACAAGAACAAATTAAGGATGTTTGCTGCGATATGTCGCCTGCCTTTATCGCTGGAACCGAGAAAACATTCCCATCCGCTGAGATTACTTTCGACAAGTTCCATGTGTTGAAAATCATAAATGAAGCCGTTGATGAAGTCCGCCGACAAGAGCAGAAAGATTGTCCCGTACTCAAGAAAACTCGCTTCATCTGGCTTAAAAATGCTAATGGCAGAACGCAAAAAGAAGAAGTAACCTACCGAAAGCTAAAGGACTTGAATCTAAAAACGATTCGAGCCTTTCATGTCAAGCTCAATTTCCAAGAATTTTATAACCAACCCCAGGAAACGGCTGAAGATTTTCTGAAAAGTTGGTATTTTTGGGCGACCCACAGCAGGTTGCAACCGATCATTGACGCGGCTAAGACGATCAAGCGTCATTGGACTGGGGTACTGCGATGGTTCAAGTCAAAGATCACGAACGGCGTTCTGGAAGAAAAGATTGACGCGAAAGGTTAAGCGGAGTATTATCTGACAACCAACTAACTATTTAGTTGGGCAGAAGGATAAGAGGAATGAAGACTCCTCCGATGTGGAAGTCAATCATTTGTTTAGCGAAATCAAGGAAGACCGGCGGACACTGCATAGCCGGCCGGGAACTGCTTTCCGGCAACAAGATCGGGGCATGGATTAGGCCGATAAGTTCCAGAGAAACAGAAGAAATCTCAGATGACGACTGTCGGCTTGAAAGTGGAACACAACCACAACTGCTTGATATCATCAAAATACGTCTAAAAGCCCACAGTCCAAACTCATTCCAGCGTGAGAACTATTTAATTGATGAGAATTGCTGTTGGGAAAAGTTAGGCAAGGCTGACCTCAATATCATTTCAAAATTGCTGGACTTTCCAGTGACGCTCTGGCCCCCGCACTCTTCAAATTACAATGGACTCAGTGACCGGGTTGAAGAATGCAGTACAAGCGAATTAACCAAATCTCTTTATTTGATCAACCCTGAAAAACTGAGTATCTTGGTGAGGACAGAAGGAGAAGAATTTAGAGACCCAAGGCGTAGAGTTAGGGCTAAGTTCATTTATCATAATGAAGAATATATATTCTCCATCACCGACCCCATCGTTGAAAGGCATTTTATAGGGAAAGATGAGGGTGACTATGAGGTATATATAGGCAGAGGACCGGTCGTTATGTGTATTAGCATTGGGCGGCCATGGAAGGATAATTACTGCTATAAATTTGTTGCTTCGATTATCGAAACATGAAAGATCTATTTACAATAGGGTATTCTATACACACTTTAGATAGTTTTATTGCTACACTGAAAAAGTATAGCATCGAGGCTGTGGCTGACGTACGGTCGGTACCATTTAGTCAATATAAGCCCGAGTTCAACCCTCACGTTTTTGAAGAAGCGCTCAAGCGGCAGATGATTCATTATGTCTTCTTGGGTGATCAATGTGGTGGCAGAACGAACGAAAGTAAATATTATATTGACGGAAAAGTAAACTATAAGCTGCTTTCCGAAGATGCCGAGTTCAAGAGTGGTTTACATAGGATAATAAATGGCCTTTCAAAATATAGAATAGCATTAATGTGTGCGGAGAAAGATCCGATCTTTTGCCATAGAACCATCTTAATATGCAGAAATCTTAGATACTATAATATTTCAATACGACATATTCTAGGCGATGGAAATTTGGAAGAACACAAAGAAAGTGAACTTAGGCTACTAAAGTTGTTGAAGTTAAATCAGATGAGCATTTTTACTACAGCTTCAGATCAGATGGAAAGAGCTTATGACAAACAAGGCGAAAAGATAGCTTACAAAGATTTAACTTCTGCTGACACTAGCTTAACTTTGGATGGATGACAAATGAATGAAATCATAATTTATACCATAGGCTTTACCAAGAAAAGCGCTCAAGATTTTTTTAGAAGCATAACAGACGCCGGCGTGAAAAAATTAGTAGATATTCGCCTAAACAACGCTTCTCAGTTGGCAGGGTTCGCCAAACGTGATGATCTTGCATATTTTTTGAAAGAACTCTGCAACTGCGATTACCTCCATGAACCGTTGCTTGCCCCTACCCAACAGATTCTAGACGCTTATAAAAAGGGTGGAATTGACTGGATAGAATACGAATCTCGTTTCAATGCTTTGATCCGAGACCGAAAGATAGAAAATAGGTTTAATACTAGTGAATTAGATATGTCATGCTTTCTCTGTTCTGAGCCAACGCCAGATAAATGTCATAGGCGATTAGTCAGCGAGTATCTAAAGAGAAAGCTTGGCAACATCATAATTCAACATTTATAACCGGCTACATTGGATTGGCATAACAAGTTTGTCAGCAGAAGCTGCTCCCAACTCTGCAGAAGTCGAACACACCATCACCCACCCAAACGTAGGAACACCTACCCCCCCAACCATCTAACCACCTTCCCCATACCCCGAACCAACCATTATTCCTGACTGATGTCTAAGACAAGATTCCCATACCCGTCCACCTGGGCCTGGGCGAAGGGTGGGATGACAATGGTGGAGGAATATTCGACCACGATGGCCGGGCCGAGCAGCCGGTTCCCGGTCATTAGCCGGTCACGGTTATAGATCGTGGTGGTCATGGGTTGATGTGCGAAGTAAACGTCTCTTTGCCCCAAGACGGCGTCATTAGGTGGGGTGGCGGACACAAACGGCGAGACCTCAACTGTCGGTTTTTCGGGCATTCCCCGAACCCGCAGCCGGAGATTGACCACGCTGACCGCCTTGTCCTTATTGCGGTAGCCATATTTTTTTTCGTGCAGGGCATGGAAACCGGCCACATAGTCTTCGTCAAACGGGACGATAATTTCGTAGGATTGCCCTTCATACCGCATATCCAGATACCGCTCTAAGATAATGTTTTGCCCGGCCGGTCCCTCCGCCGCTAATTCATTCCTACCCCTGGCCTCAATCGGTCCGAACAGCCCGGCCAGTTGTGCAAAATTGGTGTCGGCTTGAGCCAACATGACCGTTAGAGAGTAATCCTTGATCACATCGGCCATGAGCATCCCGATCGCGGACAGGATCCCAGGGTTTTGAGGCACGACCACTTTGTGGATGTTGAGCATCCGGGCCAGGTCCGCGGCATGGAGGCCCCCTGCCCCGCCAAAAGTGAATAGGGCGAATTCCCTGGGATCATAGCCCCGCTCCACCGAGATAACCCGAATGGCTTTTTCCATGGCCGTATTGGCCACCGCCAGGATCCCCTCAGCCAGTTCGATGGGCGTCAGTCCCATATCTCCGGCCATCCGGTCAAAATGTGGGTCCAGCCGGTCCGGATGCAAGGCCATCGTCCCGCCCAGGAAATGATCGGGAATGAGGCGGCCCAGGTAAAGATCGGCATCGGTCACGGTGATCCGGTCGCCCCGGCCGTAACAGATGGGACCGGGATCAGCCCCGGCGCTGACCGGACCGACCCTTAATGACCCGCCCTGGTCGAGGCGGGCGATGGACCCGCCGCCGGCCCCCACGGTGTGGATGTCAATCATGGGCACCTTGACCGGATACCCGGCTATCTGCGACTCCAGGGTGAAAGACAGGTTCCCGTCCATCAGCGAGACGTCGGTAGATGTGCCCCCCATATCAAAGGAGATGATCCGGTCAAACCCGGCCAGCCGGCCAATCTCATAAGCCCCCACCGCCCCGCCGGCCGGCCCCGAGAGGATGGTTCGGACCGGTTCTTTCATGGACGTCTCGGCGGAAATACTGCCCCCGTTGGATTGCATCACCCGCAGCAGGTCGACCTGGTCCAAAGAATCCCGGAGATAAGAAATATAACCTTGCATCCGGGGCGACACATAGGCGTTGACGACCGTGGTCGAGGTTCGCTCAAATTCCCTAAACTCTGA
>JADFXY010000401.1:0-4084 GCA_015233355.1 Deltaproteobacteria bacterium
TAAAATTAGTTTAAATTAATGATCACATTGTTTAGAGGCCGTCCTGATTCCCTCAACCGCTAAGGTTTCAAACCACGGCCTCAAGCCCATAGGATGCCTGAGTTGATAAAAAAACTTGAACATCGAGTATTAGAATAACCTGAGTTCGATGAAGACGCTAAGTGATTAGTTTGAGGGGACGGCGATATGTCACCCGATCCCGGCGTGTTACCGCCGGGCTGCTTGAGGGGATGACTTTTAAGGGAGAAAGAGGATGAAAAGATTGAAGCTATCAACAAAAATTTCATTAGGTTTCAGCGTGTTAATACTAATGACCGGCTTCCTGGGCAGCGCTGCGGTTTGGAAAATGAATGAAGTTAAAGGTGAGTCCAGAATACTATCAACAGAATACGCCCCGGAAGTGAAAGTCGCCAACAATGTCGAGCGGTATTCTCTCTTAGCCTTGTACGGTATGAGAGGGTTTTCTTTGTCACATGAAAAACGTTACTTAGTTGACGGCAAGAAGAATCTGGCCTTGGCCAAGAAATGTTTGCGGGAAGCCGACGCGTTGGCGGCTAAGTCTCCGCATCTGGCTAACTTGAAAGACGCCCTGGCCAAAGTTGAAAAGCAAACTGCCGAATACGAAAAACTGGCGGCTGAAACTATCAGCAAAGTTAATGAAATTGGAGCGATCAGAAAAACGCTGGACCAGGCCGCAGACGACTTCATGAAGCACTGCGCCGCCCTGGCTTATGCCCAGGAAAAACTTCTCTTAACTGAGATTACTTTCGGTGTTCCCGCTGACGCCATCGAAGACCGGTTGGACCAAATAAACATAACCAAAAGAGTCGTTGAATTAGCCAACCAAATCCGAATCGCTCAGTTTCAAGCCCACGCCTTCAATGATTTTAAACTAATCCAAGAGGCGCTCGAAAAGTTTGACGCCATTGCTAAAGGGATGGCGGATCTGAAAGCCCACGAAAAGGTGGCGGAGCGTCTGGCCGTAATGGCAAATATAGAACAGGCGGCATCGGCATACAAAAAGAACATGCTCTCTCTTCTGGCCGACTGGAAGTCGCTGCAGGCCTTAGATCAAAAACGTGGCGCGGCCGGTAATGCAGTCATCGTCCAGGCCAAGGCGGCCGCGGAAAGCGGTGTCCGAGAAACAATGGACGTGGCAAAAAACACAACCTCTTCCTTAGCAACAGCTTCTCACATCATGATCGCCGGACTTATGGCCGCAATTATCCTGGGCGCCCTAATTTCATCTTTCATCTCTAAAAGCATTACCAGACCCGTTCATCGCGTTATAGATGGATTGATCGAGGCGTCAAACCAAATGGCCGCAGCTTCTCAACAAGTCTCCGCGGCCGGCCGGTCTTTGGCGGAAGGATCATCCCAGCAAGCCGCCGCCGTGCAGGAAACGTCATCCTCCATGGAACAAATAGCCTCAATGACCAAACAGAGTTTTTATAATGCCAACCAGGCCGATATGTTGATGAAGGAAGTCAAGCAAGTGATGGCGGCAGCCAATGATTCCATGGCCCGGCTGACCAACTCCATGGAAGAAATTTCCCAGGCCAGTCAGGAAACATCAAAAATCATAAAAACGATTGATGAGATCGCCTTTCAAACCAATCTGCTGGCTCTGAACGCGGCGGTGGAGGCGGCCAGGGCCGGAGAAGCCGGGGCCGGATTCTCTGTGGTGGCCGGAGAGGTCCGGCGGTTGGCTGTGAGGACGGCAAAAGCAGCCGGAATTACGTCGGATTTGATCGAAAATACGACTCTCAAAGTCACAGATGGTTCGGAGTTGGTCTCCCTGACCGGTCGGGCCTTCGGACAAGTAGTCATAAGTGCGTCAAAAGTGGCCGAGCTGGTGGATGAGATCGCGGCAGCTTCTAAGGAGCAGGCCCATGGAATTGAGCTGACAAATAACGCCATGGCCCAAATTGACAAAGTCACTCAACATAACGCCTCTCACGCCGAGGAATCCGCGGCGGCTTCCCAAGAGATGAATTCTCAGGCCTTTGAACTTAAAGGATGTGTTGAGCAACTGATGAACTTGGTCGGGAGAAACGGAAAATCGTCCAGGTCACCTGCAAGTTCAACTACAGTTGCCTTACGGATTCCTTCCGTCCTTGATCTGTGCCACAGGCACATGCAGGAAAATTAGGGATTCTTAAAGAAATCCTGAACTTGCTGATAGGTGGCGTCCATGGAGCACTGGATTTGCTCTTTTATTTGTTTGAGTTTAGCTCCCCTGGCGTCGGGAGGTACCAGGCAGGGTGGTCCAAAGGCGATGACGGCTCTGGAGAAAGGGCGGGGGATTATAAATCCGTCCCAGGTGTTGAGAGTGAATCGGGGCCAGGCATTGACCATGACGGGGATCAAGGGGACGCCGGTTTCCCGGGCCAGGATAAGGATGCCGTTTTGGACGGCCCTGGCTGGGCCCTGAGAACCGTCAGCGGCTAGTCCGGCCTGGTATCCCTGGCCGACAAGGGCGACCATCTCCCTTAGGGCGTCACGCCCTCCTTTCATTTTGGAGCCACGGACCACGGCATATCCCAGCCGCTGGACGAGATCGGACATTAACCCGCCGTCGGCACTGGGCGAGGTCATGACCACCCCCCGACGGCCGCGGAAGTAGTACACAATGTATAAAAGGTCATAATGCCAGGTAGCGAAAATGCAAGGAATGCCGCGGTCAAGTACGCCTCGCTCATGCTCCTTCCCCAGCTCGGTCAGCCGGCAAGTCCGGAACAGGCCGGTGATTAAGCTTGCCCCAAGGGATGGGAGCAATTTGGGTATTATTTTTGAATTTTTTAATATTCTGGCCATATATATAATCCGAACCAATCCCGATGGAAAGTAAACCGGTTAGCAGTCAACAGACGATGGAAATAATCAAGTTAAGAAGGTGGCTCTGGTCCGCGGGCCAATGCGGTTCAATTAAAGGTGCGGCCCGACCATCTTCGGATGTGATAAGATTCCTCACATTCGTTCGGAATGACAAATTTACATCGTCTTTCCAACGGTCCACTCCTCTGTCATTTCGATGATTCACTCCTCTGTCATTTCGAGCGAAGCGAGAAATCTTAACGTCGGATCCTTAACTCCGCAGCATTGGGTCCGGGAGTCGGGTTAAGCGAGAAATAACAGGTTTTCTTCTGCGGGTCAATAACCGAAATGATGTTCCGCAAGTTTTCTTCTTGCGGCCCGGCCCAATTCGTGATAGATCTGGCTATGAACCTGGGTGACGCGGAAGATGAACCGGGATAGTTGTAAGTTATCTATGTTAACTAAGACAGCGGCATCTGGCCCGAGTCCGGTGATATTCCGAATAATTTTTTGATAGCCCTGCTAATTTTATTGACAGCCGTTAATATATCGGCTATAAGAGGCTTTGATTGGGCGGGCATAGCTCAGTTGGTAGAGTACAAGCTTCCCAAGCTTGGTGTCGCGGGTTCGAGCCCCGTTGCCCGCTCCAGACCCACTCTCCTACGTTAGATAGATCACTCAGTCGGTGACGGATTACTTTTAATGGCGGAGAATGAGAGATTAATAAAAGCGCCGGCTATCAAACTAACCATCCTCTCTGATATCAAGTGGGCTCAAGCCCACTTTTTTTTTAAATTATGGACTGGTATTTAATTTCCGACATTGCGGCTCGGACTAAAGACATCATTGAACCAACCTTGAACAACCTCGGGTTGGAGCTGGTCGAGATCGAGTACGTCAAAGAACAAAGAGGATACACACTCCGGATGTTCATTGATTCCCCCACTGGAGTGACGGTGGAGGACTGTGCCCAAACCAGCCGTCTGGTGGGTGATATAATCGAAGCCGAGGGCGTCATTTCCGACTCTTATCATCTGGAAGTATCCTCCCCCGGGCTGGATCGGCGGATCAGAAAAGAATCCGATTTTAGACGATTCCTTAACCACGAAATCAAGGTCAAAACCAGGACCCCGGAGCAGAATCGAAGGAATTTCACCGGTACCCTGACCCAATGCGAACACGGTGTCATCACCGTCTTAATCGGCCAACAGACCTTCTCCATCAGACTCGATAACGTGGCTAAAGCGAATCTCGTATTTCATTTTTA
>JADFXY010000402.1:0-4078 GCA_015233355.1 Deltaproteobacteria bacterium
CATTGACGCCGACCTGTTCGACCTGTTTCTGACCAGCGGGGCCTATCGGCTATATGGAGAAAAATATTTGCCGGCCGCACAGCTTGAGCCGGTGGATATAAACCAGTTCATGAGCAAAAAGTTGGAGCCAGTGGCTGCTCCGGCCTGACAACCATGCCCACAGACTAAACGGAAAGACGGATAATATCAGACATACGGGAGATATCAAACCATAACATGGTTTAAACATATTTCAAAAAGACAGTATCACGTGAAGGAGATAATTTATGGGTAATAATCATATGAGTGACCGTCTGGCCCTTGATGTTTTGGAACAATTGCCGACTCCGGTCATGGCCGTAGATTCGGGTTTGAAGATTATCTTCATGAACGCGGCGGGCCGAGGATTGCTCGGGATGTCTATGGAGGAAATTGAAGGAAATAAGTGCGCCGACCTGATGAACTCCAAGCACTGCGGAACGCCGGAATGCCGGATGAAACAAGCCATGGAAAAAGACGCTCTATGCACGGCCCGCAACGAAGTTAATATCGACGGCAAAGTGATTCCCATTGAGTATTCGGCAGCGCCTCTTAAAGACGATCAGGGGAATATAATCGGCGGGCTGGAATACGTCCTGGACATCACCGAGCGGGTTCGCCATGAAAACAAGCTGATGGAACAGAGTCGGACGATTAGGGAAATCTCGACGCCGGCCATCAAACTTTGGGATAGGATCGTCGTTCTCCCCGTGGTCGGCGTGGTAGACTCCATGCGCGCCTGGCAAATGATGGAGACCATGCTGGCCAAGATAACCGAAACTTCCTCTAAAGTAATCATCATGGACATCCAGGGGGTGGCGGCTGTGGATACCGCAGTGGCCAATCACCTGATTAGAATCACGAAGGCCACGAAACTGATGGGATGCAAGTGCATCATTTCCGGGATATCGTCGGCCGTAGCCCAAACGCTCGTCCAGTTGGGCATTGATCTCGGTGAAGTGGTCACCCATTCAACTCTTCAAGATGCTCTGACCGAGGCCCTGGCCATGCTCAACCAGGTAATTACCAAAATGAAATGATCTCCCCGCCGGCTTAAGATATTTATACCTTTAACGGTCATAATCGCCCCTTTTAGAATTGACCTGGTTGCCGGCGGCTGTTGCTTGTTGTCGGCTGTCTTCAAGGAATACCCGGCAACCGGCACCAGATGCTCTCAGATGCGTCAATTATGGCCGTGCCGATATATCTTGTTCATCTGCCTTGCCCTTTAAGTCTGGAGACATTGATCATGGAATACGGACTGTTTCTTGCGGGGTCTGCCATGCACGTCCTCAACGGCAACCTCATCGTTACAGTCAACAGCGAACTCGACGATGACTCCGCAAAACAGCTTCAGAGTGATATCCTAAGCCAAACAGAAGGTACCTCAGTCAAAGGAGTACTCATCGACGTTTCTTCCGTCCGGTTCATGGATTCGTTTACATTTTCGCTGCTTGCAGATACAGCTAGAATGGTTTCACTGTTGGGGGCCAGACCTGTCTTTGTAGGTTTTAAGGCGGGGGTCGCCTCGGCCCTGGTTGATCTGAAGGTTGATCTCGATAGTATCTCCACCGCGTTGACGATGGAAGACGGCATAGAGCTGTTGAGTTCTCTTAAGGCTCGATGGATGCGGTTAGATGACACCGAAGAGGAGGAGGCCGGAACCGACCTCGGTGACTCCGAGGAAAATAACGAGCAAGATGACGCCGAGGCGGAGGAGGAGGAGAGAGCCGATCATGGTGACGACGCAGAGGAGAATGACCAACAGGATGACAAATGAGATTGTAAGCGGAGTATCTGAAGTGATCCGTGTGGAACTTATCGACACTTCAGACGCGGCCTTGGCGGTCTACTCCACCAGACGATTGACGGCCGCCATGGGGTTTAGTGTAACCAATCAATACCTGATTGCCGCCGCCGTATCGGAACTGGCCACGAATATCGTCAGATATGCCGGTCAAGGTAAGATAACCATTAAGACGGTGCGCAACGCCGACCTGGAGGGTGTTGAGGTAGAGGCGCGGGATGAAGGACCGGGGATCGCGGACATTGACCAGGCCATGCAGGAGCATTTCAGCAGCGGAAACAGCCTCGGCCTGGGCCTTCCCAGCGTCAGAAGAATAATGGATGAATTTATTATAGATTCCAAACCCGGCCGGGGGACGACCATCATCGCCCGGAAGTGGAGATAGGATAAAATGCCCCGAGTAGACTCCGGACTCTTGGAACGCGGCCTGACCGGCCCGGAAGACGAATGTGGCGATACGGGCCTGATCAAAGTGGACGGCGAAGACTGCTTTTTGGCCCTGGTCGACGCGTTGGGGCACGGCCGGGAGGCGCACGACGTAGCCGTTATGGCGGCTGAATTCATCCTCGAAGACCTACATCGGGACCTGATCGAGATGATGACCGGCTTGCATTCACGTCTAAAAGGGACCAGAGGAGCTGTCGCGACCCTATGCCGCCTCAACATACCCGGCGGCGAGTTGCATTATGTCGGCGTCGGAAACATAACAACCAGAGTCTTCGGGGCTAAGAGCTACAGCTTCATTTCCAGGGACGGGATTATCGGTTACATGATGTCCTCCCCAAAATTGCGGATAGAAAAACTGTCCCCTGGGGATATTTTGATATTAACTTCGGACGGACTGAAGGAGCATTTCGATCAAGACGAGTTTCCCGGCCTCCTTCTTGGTTCCGCTCAAGAAATCGCGGCTAATATGATGGCGAACTTAGGCAAGACGAACGACGACGCCTCCTGCATCGTTATAAGGTACCTGAGATGATCCGGCTTGGAACGCTGTCTATAAATACTCCGGAGGCTTTTATCGAAGCCAGGCGGAAGATGGCTCAACTGGCCCATTCCGTCGGCTGCGCCGAAATACATATATCACGGCAGGTCATCATTTTTTCAGAGCTTATTCGCCTAACTCGCGATCTAAAGACCGGAGTAAGAGTCAACATAGGAATCGAGAATAAGAACGGCCGAAAGGGCCTGGCCCTGGAGTTTTTGTATGGGGAAAAATTAGTAAGTCCTCCAGCCGGAAGCACATTCTTTGATTCATTTGAGGTCGGCCACACCAACGAGGGCGGGACGGTCATTTCAGCTCTTCGCTACTTTTTGGATCACGGTTTTGACCCGCAGATTTCACTTATAGAATCCCTCAGGCAAATGTTGAGCTCGCCATCCAGGGCTGAATTGCTCAAGAATCTTCAAATAAGAAATAAAGAGCTTAACGACTCGGCGGAACAGACCAGGCTGGCCAAGGAAGCCGCCGAGGAAGCCTCCTTGTCCCTTCAGTCACGGGTGAACGAGCTGGCCGAAGCCCGCAGCGCTATGCTCAATATTATGGAAGATTTAGGGGAAGCCAACAGAGAACTCGAGACCGCCCATAGACAGATACTGGACAGCATTCGATATGCCGGCCGCATCCAGCGGGCAATTTTACCGAGCGAGAGCATTGCCCAAAGAGTCTTTCCCCAATACATGGTCATCTGGGAACCGCGCGACGTGGTAGGAGGCGACATGTATTGGTGCCGGACGTGGGGTGACGGTTATCTTCTAATTCTTGGTGATTGTACCGGACACGGGGTGCCCGGTGCGTTCATGACTCTGATTGCCAATGGAGCCTTGGATCAGGCCATGCAAAAGGCGGAGCCGGGCCATCCGGCGGATCTGATCGGTCACATGCACCGGCTCATGCAAACCTGGCTGGGCCAGGATACAGACCTAGGCGATTCCGATGACGGCATAGAAGTGGGCGCGTGTTACCTCCAGCCGGGTAGTCCGCAGATTGTTTTTGCCGGGGCCAGATTCTCGTTGTTTTATTTCGACCGGGACGGGGAAGTGGCGGAAGTCACCGGGGATAAAAAAGGAATTGGATATCGGGCCGTCCCCCATGGCGCCACCTTTACCAACAGGCTGGTTGAAGTGGCTCCCAGCCGCCGTTTTTTTCTGACTACCGACGGAATAATAGATCAAATCGGGGGAGAAAAACGCCGGGGTTTCGGGAAGAAACGATTCGCCAAACTGATCACCAACCTGGCCGATGTGCCTTTA
>JADFXY010000403.1:0-4073 GCA_015233355.1 Deltaproteobacteria bacterium
AGGCTTGATTTCAAGAATGTACGATTATTTTTGTATATACAAGCTACAGCGTAATGTCAATATATATCTGCAATTCAAATTATCTCAACTTTGGCCGTTCCTCTCAGGATGGCACTACTTCAGTTAGATTTATCTTATGATTATCAACGGATAAGGGGGCGGTCAGCAACTACCTGATCGTATATTTATCCCCTCCTCCGAGCCGTTGTCGGCCAGGGCCGACATGTCGTCTAACGGCAAAAAGATCAGATCCCGCGGGGTGAGCCGGGCCAAAATGTCGTCGAGCCGGGCCGCCCGTGAAGTTTCCTCCAACCGTTCGATCAAGTCATCGTACCGCTCACCCAGGCCTTTTAGGATTTCGTGCTTCTGGGCCACGGTCAGGTCCGTGACAAAGCTCAAATGCAGCAAGGCCATGGCCGAACATTTCCGCCTCTCCTGGTCAACCAGCGGAATAATCAGGACGTTCTCATCTTCTCTCTGGCCCGAACTCCACACCGCCCGTTCCAGTCGGATGGCTTTTCGCTTGCTCCCGGCCGCCGGTTGCGGAAAATCATATTTGGAGGCCTTGCCCTGCGAAAATCCGTATCGTTTCAGAGCCTGAATGGTCAGCCGGTGATAATCCGGACCCGCGGCTGCGTCTTCGATGATCCGGTAGAACATTCCGCCCGTTACCTCGGCAATGAGCGGGGCCACCGTCCTAAGCAGCCGGTTATCCCGTTCGGTCAGCCGGGCCGGAGATACGGCCAGGAGTTCCAGGGCGCTGACGAGCATGGCCGGCAGCTCTTCCATCGGCCGGGAGATGCCCACGGTGACCGTCTTGGCCTGATGCCGAATGGTGTCGATGGGCCGGGTCAATTCATCGATGACCTTATTCAGGGTCATAATCCCGGCCTGAAGGACCTCGCCGACGCCGTCCGCCTCATGCTTCAGGTTCTCCAATTGAACCCAGTATCGGGCCAACTGGGACACCGTCGAGGGCTGGAGGGAGGCATTCATGTCCCCGGCTTCGATCCGCTCCATCACTCCGGCGAACCGGGCCGGGACCACTCGGGGATTCCAGGTGGCCGGGTCTTCCAGCGAGCTGGTCATGATGGCTCGAATGTGCCGGAATTCATCGGCGCTCCGGTCAATGGCCTTGGCCGTATAGAACCCCCACAGATGCCCGGCCACCGTGGCCAGGACAAACCCCAGCCCGGCCCCAATCCGGGGCAACCGGATAATTTCCTCGGCATACTCGTTAAACCGAGTTTCTCCTTCGGCGCAAAAAACCAGGGGGTAGCCGCTGTGGGCCTTAAAGATAGACACTTCTTTGGCCGTATCCTGGACGATCCGCTCCGGCAGGTCATTGGCCACCACAATGGTCAAGGGTTCGGTGGACAGGTCGATATGTTTTTTATCTTCCGTGACATCGCAGGGAATGGATTTGTAACACAATTCACTGAGCTTAATCCTGATTTCTTCCGCGGCCACCCGATTCGGACCATTACCCACCACAGCCCAGTTACGGCTGCGCGGCCCGTACTTTTCGGCGCATTCCCGGATCGGCCCGTCATTGGCCAGGACTTGTTCGATCTTGTCGGGCAGAGTCTCTAATTCCCGGATCTCCTGGTACACGGCTTCATCGGTCATGGTCTTGAATTCCTGGGCCAGGAGCAGGGCCAGCAGCTTTCCGGCCGCCGCCTGGGAGTAAAAGGCCTTGGTCGAGGCCACCGACATTTCCACGTCCCGGCCGTCGCTGGTATACAAACACGAATCGGATTTCGCGACCAGGGGCGAGTTGCGCCGGTTGACAATGACGTGAATCCAGGCCCCGCGGGACCGGGCCACATCCACCGTCCGGTTGGTATCCGTGGTCGTGCCGCTCTGGGAGATGGCGATCAACAGGGTATCGGCTAAAGATTGCTCGCAGGAGAATCCTGAAACCTCCGAGGCCTTGGACCAGTCCACCCGGATCCCGGACCCGGCCAGGGCCCGGTCAATCAGATGGGCCGTACCCATGGCGGCCACGGCGGCGGTACCCTGCCCGATGATCATAATTCGGCGGATGGGCGGCCGGTCCGGGTTATGCAACCGGCTGACCAGGTGGTTAAAATATCCCCCTTCCGCCACCGGGAATTCAACTCGGTTCCCGGCTGTCCGGTATTTGCCCTTAATCGTCTTGCGGACACTCTCGGGGGCTTCCCGGATTTCCTTTTCCAGGTAATAGTCGTAGGCGCCCCGGTAAATATCTCGGGAAAAAAGGTAGATCGGCTCAGGCGGAATCTCGGCGGTGCGGCCGTCATCCAGGAACCGGCCGATGACCTGGTCGCTCTCCCAGGAGTTGCCGGCCGGACTCTCCCCTGCCCCGCGGCCCACCTCCAAGCTGACTTGGACTCCACCCCCCTGCCCTCCCGGCAGAGCATAGGACGTCCGGGTCCGGGCCGCCAGTCCGTAAATCTCGGAGGCGACCAGCCAGCCATCCGCCGTCTTCCCCAGGTACAGGCTTTGCCCGCTGCCTTTTTGGGCCAGGAATAACGACCTGGGATAGCCGGGATGCTGCATGACAATGGCCACTGACCCGGCCGCCCGATTGACCATGGCCGAAAACCGGTCTTCGGGTGATATGCCGGGGTCCGTGCCCAGCCGGTACAGCAGGGGTAAAATCTTGGCGTCGGTGGTAATGGCCGGATGGACGGCATAGCCTTGACCCCGGACCACCTCCTCAAGCAGCGTTTGATAGTTATCCACGTCGCCGTTCAAGACGAACAGGGCCGGCTCATCGACCCTGGTCAACCGGTCATCCCGTCCCTCTAAGGCCGCATCCACGGGATGACAATTGGGTAAGCTGATGATCCCGTTGGAAGCCCAGCGGGTGTGGGCCATCAGGTTGATCTGGTCCACCGACCCGGCCAGGGCCCAGAGGAGAATGTCTTGCCGGATATACTCTCGAAGCCGGGTGGTGTTGTCGCCCAGTCGGCCGACTAAATTGGCCGTTTTATATTGAAAGACCATGATGGTCTGGCCGGTTTGGGTCTGGCGGAGGTTTATGCGGAGATTCCCGGCTAAGGGGATGGTCTGGCGCCGATCCAGTTCGGTCCACTGGGCCGGAGTCAAGATTCTTCGGAAATCGGCACTTTCACGCAGCAGGAGCAATACGGCCAGCCCGGCTGAATCACGGCCCCGGACTTCCAGCCGGTCCAGGCTTTCCAAGACCTGCTCCAGGGACCAGGCCGTAAAATGGCGGCCCCGGTCGGCCCCACCCGGATTCTTATCCGGCATCAGATCTATGGTCCGCTGGACATTATGGCGGATTTCCCACTCCACCTGCCATAAGTAATCATTGGTCGTTTCCAGGATCTTTTCGAGCCGGTCGCTGGTCCCGCCGGAGGCGATCATCCGGCCCAGCCGCTCTTGGACCGCCTTTAGGAAGATCTGGACCCGTGACATCCGCTGGGCGTTCACCGTCCGCTCGATCAGCTCTAAGTGCAGCCCAAAAGACATCAACCGGTCAAATCCGGCGGCGATCTGGTCTAAGAGGGTCTTGACCTGATCCAACTCAGCGGTCTCGACCCGGCAGGCGGCGATTTCGGCGGCCAGTTTGTCCAGGAAGGCAAAATCAGGCGGCTCCATCCAATTCCGATTACTTAAAAAACAGGCAATTCCACACATAAGCAGTGCCTCCACCATTTAATTAGGATGTCGTGACTGGTTTTCAGTCATCTTATCCTGACACGGCCACGTGATATCATAATCATCAATTGGAAGCAACAGTTTTGGACACGCGCGGATTTGGCGGGGGGGGGTGGGGATTCGAGATTACTTGTAAGCCTCGTTATGATGTCTGATGTACCTGAAACAAACTGTGTGTTCTGATTCTAAAATTTCAAAAACTAAAACGTAACTGCCTAAATGGGTGCGTTTTTTATTTTTTAAGATGTTGCCTAACGATTTATAGTGATGGGGATTTTCTAATATTTTTTCTATTTTCCGCTTGATTCGTTCTTTTAGTTCTTAATTCTTAACCGGACATTACCGAGCGGATATGAATCATCGGATAAAATCTTTCATCGCATTACATAAAACAGAAATCAGGT
>JADFXY010000404.1:0-4000 GCA_015233355.1 Deltaproteobacteria bacterium
TCCCGGCCCGACCGGCCTTCCCTCCCTGAAAATGGGGCAGCACGAGTTATGGACACCGCCAACGTCAATCCCGATCAACCGGCCTCCAACATAACTGACGGATATTTCTGTGAATTGGCTGATCTCTCGCCTTTTCCCATGTCCATTGTCAGCCCTGACGGGTCTTACCTGTATCTTAACGGGAAGTTTGTGGAGGTTTTCGGTTATACTCTCGACGACATCCCCCACGGCCGGGATTGGTTTAAACTGGCTTTTCCAAACAGCGAGTTCCGCAATCAAGCCATCTCCACCTGGATAGATGACTTAGCCGGCTGTCCGCCGGGTGAGCCCAGGCCTCGGGAGTTTGATGCCGGATGCAAAGATGGACGGATCCGCCGGATCATATTTCGACCGGTAACGCTCTCTGACGGAAATCAACTCATCACTTATGAGGACGTGACAGACCGGAAGGCCATGGAAGAGGCTCTCCGGCAATCGGAAAGCAACTACAAGTTATTGGTCGAGAATTCCTCCGAGGGTATTTGCGTGCTCCAGGACGGAATGATCCGTTATGCCAATCCCTGGGCTGTCGTGCTGACGGGTTACACCAAAGAAGACTTAGTCTCATTACCCTTCTTGGATCTTATTCATCCCGAAGATCGAAAAGCAGCCTTAGATAATTACATCAGCCGGTTAAATGGTGAGGAGGTCCCCTCTGCGGCCACCTATCGGATTGTGACCAAGTTCGGTGACATTAACTGGGTGGACCTGAATGCCCTGCTGATTGACTGGGAAGGAAAGCCGGCCATATTGGCCTTTCTCAACGACATTACCGACCGCAAACTGGCCGAGCAAGCCTTGGGCGACAGTGAGGAACGGTTCAAGACCGTCTTTGATGAGTCCCCCATCGGAATCGAAGTGCACGACGACCAGGGCCGGCTGCTGGAAGTGAATAAATCATGCCTGAATATTTTTGGAGTGTTGGACCCTGAGGAGATCAAGGGGTTCAGCTTGTTTGACAATCCGAATTTGCCGGAAGACGCCCGGGGTACTCTCCGCCGCGGCCAGGCCGTTTGTTTAGAAATGCTCTTTGATTTCAACAATATAAATAGTAACAACATTTACCGCACATCCAAATCCGGCCAGGCTTACATTCACCTGGTCATCAGACCCTTGATTTCAAAAGAGACCAAAAATATCAAAGGCTATCTCGTCCTGGTTCGGGATATCACCGAACGCCGACGGGCGGCGGAGGCATTGGAATGGGAAGTAACCATGAATGCCGGCTTGGCCAGGCTCTCCAGCGCCCTGGTCAGTCTTCCGGCCGATGTGGCCGATATTGCCGAGATGGTCCTGGACCAGGCCCGCACCTTGACTGGCAGCACTTACGGATACGTCTCCGCCATAGAGCAGGATACCGGAGATAACACCTCCCATGCTTTGGTTAAAATGATGCCGGACGAATGCGCCTTGCCGGGAAAAGAGCGAAAGATATCCTTCTCCCAGGGGACCGATGGGCATTATCCCGGACTGTGGGGGCATAGCCTGAATATCAAGGAGGCTTTTTACACCAATTCACCTCAGACGCATCCCGCGGCCGCGGGGTTGCCGACCGGGCATGTCCTGATTGATAAATTTCTCTCGGTCCCGGTAATGTTGGGAGATGAACTGGTCGGGCAAATATCCCTGGCCAACCCCAATCGTGACTACCTGAACCGGGACCTCCAGGCGATACGGCAACTGGCCGAACTATTTTCCCTGGCCATCAATAGTCACCGCGTCCAGGAAGGAAGGGCCGACATAGAAAATCAACTCCGCCAGGTCCAAAAGATGGAGGCCATGGGCGCTCTGGCTGGAGGAATTGCCCATGATTTTAATAATATCCTGGGAGCTATCTACGGTTATACGGAGATCGCGTTGGAGGATGCCCGAGCCGGCAAGTTGGACCCAAATGATCTGGAACAAGTGCTGCTGGGCTGTAAGCGGGCCAAGGACTTAATCAAACAGATATTGACTTTTAGCCGGCGCACGGAAAAGAAAACGTATCCGGTTCGCTTAGGCATGGTAGTGGAGGAAGCTCTCAATTTGATCAGAGCTTCTTTCCCGACCACCATTGAGATATCTAAACATATTGAGGCCGCCGGGGGCCTGGTCATGGCCGACCCCACAGAGATTCATCAAGTTATCATGAACCTTTGCACCAACTCCGCCCATGCCATGCGCGATTCTTGGGGCCTGCTTGAGGTCAAGCTGACGGAAGTCCAACTTACAACCAAAGAAGCAGTTCGCCATCCCGACTTGACTCCGGGTTCCTACCTGAAACTTACGGTCAAGGACACAGGGGGAGGAATAGACCCTAAAATCATAGGCCGTATTTTCGACCCATTTTTCACAACTAAGAAAGGCGAAGGAACCGGCATGGGCCTGTCCGTGGCCCATGGAATTATCAAAAGCTATGCCGGCGCAATAGAAGTGACTAGTGGGCCGGGGTCGGGATCAACTTTTGCCGTGTTTCTCCCAAAGATCGAGATTCAGGCCGAGGAGGCCGGTGATGTCATGGCCCAGGCGCCCAGAGGCACGGAAAGGATTCTTTTTATAGATGACGAAGCAACCCTGGTCCATCTATGGAGACAAATATTAAAACGCCTGGGCTACCAGGTCACGGCCTATACAGATAGCCTCGAGGCGTTATGCCTCTTTCGTGACCATCCCGATAGTTTTGACCTGGTCATCACCGATCAGACCATGCCCATCATCACCGGCCTGGATTTGGCCCGGGAGGTTCTGGCGATCAGGCCGGACATGCCGATCATCTTATGCACCGGGTACAGTGAGTCGGTCACCTCCGAGATGGCCAAAGCCGCGGGCATTCAGGAGTACATTCTGAAACCGTTGGATCACCTGGAGATGGCCAATGTGGTGCGCCGCACTCTGGATGCGAATCAAATAAAGATATGAAACCGGCCCAAGACCACAGATATTCTGAACAGATGAATCCGCCGGGCGGTCCCTTTTCGCAACCGTTTTCTATGCCGGGCGCCTGATAATTCTTCATGACTTGAAGATTGTCAGACTGATGGACGGTTGGCTTTCACTTTTTTCTTGACATTTACCCTTAAACTGAATAAAAGTATATTTTTTAAATCTTGATGAGGTGACAACATGCAAACGATTGCTGTCAAAGCGAAGGACATAGAAGGCGAACGGAAATGGTACCTGGTTGACGCCAAGGACATAGTTCTGGGGCGGTTGGCTTCCGAAGTGGCCCGACGGTTAAGGGGGAAGCATAAACCTATTTTTACCAATCACCTGGACACGGGCGACTTCATAATCGTGGTCAATGCCGAAAAAGTCAAGCTTACCGGAAATAAGTGGGAGCAAAAAAACTACTACCGGCACTCCGGGTACATGGGCGGCCTGAAGACGACCCAGGCGAAAAAGCTAAGGGAGGAAAAACCGGAGCAAATCATCCAATTCGCCGTCAGAGGGATGTTACCCAAGAACCGGCTGGGCAGAAAACAGCTTAAGAAACTCAAGATCTACGCCGGAGGGAATCATCCTCATCAGGCGCAGACGCCCCAACCGCTGGAAATAAAAGGATAAACCAAATGACTGAAACAGAAAAATTATACGCCACCGGGAAGCGGAAGACCTCCATCGCCAGGGTTTACATGGCGCCGGGGTCCGGCAATGTTGAAGTCAATAAACGCGACATCGACAGCTATTTCGGCCGCAAAACAGCCAAGATGATTATCATGCAGCCTTTGGAACTGACTGACACAGTGGGCAAGTTTGATATCAAGGTAAATGTTTGCGGTGGCGGTATTTCCGGCCAGGCCGGAGCGATCAAACACGGCATAAGTAAGGCCCTGTTGGAGTATAACCCGGATTTTCGGGCAATATTGAAGAAAGCCGGGTTCATTACCCGTGACTCCCGGGTCAAAGAGAGAAAAAAGTACGGGATGCGCGGCGCCCGAGCCCGGTACCAATACTCCAAACGTTAAGTCTTATTATCTCAAGT
>JADFXY010000405.1:0-1527 GCA_015233355.1 Deltaproteobacteria bacterium
TGAACAGGCTGAAATCCGGCATGATATAATATAGAATCTGGATAATCAGCTTCATGGTGTCGGAGACCTTTAGGACCTGTTGCCGGGCCAGGACCAGTTCCTGGATATGAGGTAGAGACTGGCCGATCAAATAGACCATGGAGGTAATGACCATGGCCACAAAAACATGAGATGTCAGGGTGCAAAACAGAAAGCCAACTGCCGTCAGGGTCATTAACGACACCACCGACATTCCCCAAGCCAGGAAAAAGGTCCACCATGAAAAATTTTTGGCAAAGAACCCCCCGGCCAGAAAGGATTTAATCAGGAGAACAGACAAAAATGAGACCAGGCCGATAATGGCCATGGACATAATGATGAGCCCCATCAGCCCGGCGAACTTTCCTAAGAGATACTGGCTTCGGGAAATGGACCGGCTCAAGATGAGGAAGATGGTTTTCTTATCCAGGTCCTTGCTGATTAGATTGAGTCCGATAAACAAGACCAGGACGAGCCCGGCCAAAGACACGGTGGATAGGCCCAAATCAACGGATACCTTCCCCAAATCCCGCATGAAAAAGCTAATGAAGGCGACATTCATAACCATCATCACTACACTGATAATGAAGACGCCGATAAGAGCCCGGTCGCGGATACCTTCTTTAAAGGTTATAACAGCCAGGTGGTAGATGTTAGGAAATCGGTTCATTTTGTCCTTCTGTGACAATCCTGATGAAGACATCCTCCAGCTCTTCCCGTTCCGGTTCAATAGAGAGAATCATGAACTTAGCGTTGTTGATTTGTTCAATGGTCGGGATAAGATCTTCCTGAGGACAGAGCAACTCCGGGAATTCCATATTCCCCGTAACAAGGGCCGAAATGCCGGTTAATCCGGACACTGGTCCCTTCAATCGGATGCGATAGCGAAATGCGCCGTCGTAGAGTTCATCGACCCTTCCCAGATAATGAAGACTACCCCGGTGAATGATGGCCACCCGTCTACACAGCCGACTAACGTCATTAAGAATATGGGAGGTGAAGAAGACGGTTTTGGACCGGGCTTGCAGTTCGGTGATGATATCAGCCACAATACGACGCCCCAGGGGATCCAGACCATTCATCGGTTCATCCAAAATTATCACATCCGGATCGTGAATGATGGCCATGATGAAGCCCATCTTCTGGGTCATCCCTTTGGAAAGAAGCCGTACGGGTTGTGTCATAACTTCTGTCAGACTGAGACGCTCCAGTAGCTCCCGGCCCCGGCTGATAACCTGATTGCGGTTTTTTCCGGCTACGCCTGCGGCGAAAGAGATGAGCTCGTTGGGGTTGAGATGGTCATAAAGGTAAGGATTTTCCGGTAGAAAGCCGATGCGATGGCGTGCCGCCGGATCACTGCCGGGTTGGCCGAAGATTGTGGCGCGGCCGCTGGTGGGTTTAATCAGGCCCAGCAATACCTTGATCGCGGTGGATTTTCCGGCCCCGTTTAGGCCGAGAAAACCAAAAACTTCTCCCTCCTCGACGGACAGAGAGAAATTGGTCAGGGCC
>JADFXY010000405.1:1545-3998 GCA_015233355.1 Deltaproteobacteria bacterium
TGTTTGGTAGACCTTAGTCAGGTTTTCAAATTCGATGGCCACCATTTGTCCTGTCTGCCATTAAGCACACCTGGGAGGACGCAGAAATTTCTATGAAAGGCATGTGGCTGTTTTTGGGGTCAAAGGTTATTTGGATTCATGGGCCGAGCCCGTGATCCAGATAAAGTTCAACCAACCTACCTCCGGTTGAGCTGCGGAAGCAGGTTGGTTGTAACGTCGATCTTGACTTAATTTTATCAAAACACGCCGGCAACGAGAGGCTATCAACCGGTAGAACTTGTCGAAGAGACCGCCGTAGGGACGGTTCCCTTGCTGCACGTCACATACCAAAGTGTGGGCGAGGATGTAGTACACTTCCAGTTTTTAGTCCCATCCGTATGGGCGCCGCTGATGCCATAGCCCAGATTTTGAGAAAAAACAAAGGTGGCAAGCCCGGCCAACAAGCCGATGATGGTCAGAACCATTGTTAATTTTTTCATTTGCACCCTCCTATAGTTAAGGCTGAATACCGTGATTTCTGAAAAGCTCAAGCTGGAACATCGTTAGTTGCCAAGCACAAGCTGGACACCCTTAGAAATTTGGAAATTCCGAGCCGGGTTCGGACAACCAGCCGTGGGGGTGGTCAGAGCCATGGTATTCGGACCGGTGGTCACCGCAACTGCGTTGGGGTAAGAGTCGCAGTCGGCATAGATAGCTTCACATTCAGTCTGGAGGTTCCGCACGTCGCTTTCCGCGGCGGCATTGTTGGCGCTGATTTTGTAAGCCGCGAATTGGGGGATGGCGATCGCCGCTAAGATACCGATAATGGCGATAACGATCATCAATTCGATCAAGGTAAAACCCTTGTGGTTCTTGACTTTTGTCATCATTGTTGGTCCTCCTGAATTCTGTTGTTAAATTCTTTGTCTAACATTATCGACAACAATCACCAGACTTTTATCACCCCCCTTAGTCTTTGCATTGAATAACTTAAAAGAATATCTGCACGCAGAAATCTTTTTTTGACTCTATTTGCTTTATTATATCTGCAGGAAGTGTGCCATCGTCAAGTCAACGGCAGGAAAAAACAAACCTGGGTAAATTCGTCGTTAGAACATCCTATTACAGGAACGAAGAAACCGATCGACCAAGTTTTGTCCACCTGCCCTTATGCGCTTTGAACAAAAAATGGAACCTGACTGACAAAATTTGTCACCTTCTCCGGCGTCCCCTTGAAAATGACCTATATTTCCTCTCCGCCGGCTCCGCAAAAATATAACATGGCAATATGTTTGCGGTAAAAAGCAATGCGCAGAGGAAATGGAGAACCCAGCGAGAAATTTTAACGTGTTTATGGTATTTCTAAGGAAGGAGACGAGGATTTGGCGTGCGGCACTGGTGTTAATTCTTTCAGTTGGACAATACCAATAGCTAAGGCTGAATACCACCAGTTCGGGAAAGATTCCGTCCATAACACTATTAGTTGTAAAGCGCTAACGTGACATTTCTGGACAATTGGAACTGCCGGGGGGGCGAGGGACAGGTTGCATCAGGCGTTGTCAGGGGCATGGTCGCCGGTCCGGTGGTTGCCGCAACTGCATTTGGGTAAGAGTCGCAGTCTGCAAAGATGGCTTCACATTCAGTCTGGAGGGTCCGCACGTCGCTTTCTGCAGTGGCATTGTTGGCACTGATCTTGTAAGCCATGAATTGAGGAATGGCAACCGCCGCCAAAATACCGATGATGGCGATAACGATCATCAATTCGATCAAGGTAAAACCCTTGTGACTCTTGACTTTTGTCATCATTGCCGGTCTCCCTGAATTGAATCGTTAAGTTATTTTTCTAAAAATATTGCCAACAATTACCGGACCTTTATCATCCCCCTTGTCTCCGACGCGAATAACGCCAGAAGTGTCCGGCTGACAAAAGTCTTTTTTTCACCTTTCGTTTGCCTTTTGTAGTTGCAGGAAGCGTGCCATAATCAGGCCAACGGTGCAGAAACGCAAACCAGGTAGATTCGTCGTTAGGCCATCCTAATTAGATGAACGCAGGATCTGTTGGGCCACGGTTTGCCCGCCTGCCCCTATGCGCTTTGAACAAAAATGGGAACCCGGCTGACAAAATTTGTCACCCGCTGGGGCGTTCCTATGAAGATGATCAATATTCCTCCTCGGACGATGGATTGACAAAACAAATACCCGCGGACCATAATTAAAGGAAGAAGTATAATGCCGCGGAGGCGGAGAAACAGCCAGAAATCTTAGATCGTGTAGTCCCTGGGCCTTCTCGAATCAACGTCTGGTTTATTCCTCAGCATTGCAGGCTTGGGCGCCCGATGGGGCATCCGGTCTGAAGAGGCTTACCGGAATGGACTCAAAGGTATTCTCAAAGATTTCTTTCCGGGAGAAGTTATTAATATTACGGAATACGATGACGAAGGCTTTGTCTTCGGCCGACCGGATCAGGTGGAACC
>JADFXY010000406.1:0-3990 GCA_015233355.1 Deltaproteobacteria bacterium
GATCCGGGACCTGGGGACGCCGGCCCCATAACCAGGGTTACCTTCAAGTCAAGGGAGCTATTGACCAGCGGTTGGGCCGGGAGGATAATGCCGCCGGCCTCGGCGGTGAGTTGATCGGACTTGATGGAGAAGTCACTGACGACAATCCGGCCTTTATCCAGGGCCAACGTCACCTTGATATTCTTGAACGGGACGGTATCCATTGGGATCTGGAGCCGGGACAGCCTGGTCAGCACGCCATCCTCCAGGGAGAATTGTACTTTTCCAGTGCCTGTAACCCAGTCCTGAGTCCCCTGATAAATTCCCCCCCCGGAAAGTTTCCCAGTGACACCAATGTCCGCGGCCGCTTGCAAATAAGGGCTTTGAGACAAGTCCATCCCCCGGCTGTCAATCCGGGCCGACAGATCGCTTAGGGCCATATCCGTGTTGATCTGACCGGAAATATTGCCGGAAAAGATATTGCCGGAAAAACCGACATTAAGACGCCTGGAAAGAAGCGGCCAAAGGCCCACCTGGACATCGATATCCCGCGGCTCGGATATAGGCACCAGGGCTTTGCCCACAGGCAACTGGACTACTGTTTTTTTCAACACAAAATTTATGGGACGGGTTGGCTTAAGGGTTTCGACAGTCACGTTAACCCGGCCGTCTTCATTAACCCGGTCAAGCAGGTATGCGGTCAATCGATTATAGGGAAACCGGTAGTACACAAGAACCATAAACAGGATTAAACCGAACAGAATGAAACCTATAACCATAGGCCATTGTTTAAATTTATCTTTACTCATTGATTCACCATAACACGGGCGGAAAATTTGATAAGTACATGAGGAACCGACAAAAGTCCCGGGAGGACCTCGGCGCCTGAGGAACTCTCGACATGGTCAGGATCAAAAATAACGATGATGGACTTTGTCATCAGATAAGCATAACTTCAATCAGTTACAGTGATTCTAAGGTAACTATCTGCATACTTACACTCAACTCCTGGGGGTTGGTGTACTTGGGGCGAAGTTCAAGCCGTTCCACGATCAATACTTTATTTGAACTCTCCAGTTGATACAAATAGTGAGCTACTTGATCAATTGTCACCCGAGCCAGTTTCATGTCGATCCCCGTTTTCTTAAAAAAGGTAACCTGCCCGGCTGCCTCCGGTTCGGCTAAGGCGTGGGGTTTCATATATTCAATATTGCCCTTTATGCCCACCCCATCGGCCAATACCTCCAGGTAGGAAAACAAGGAAAAATCCTTCCCGCGCGCCTTTAGTTTCCGGGATAGCTCTTCCCGGCCGGCTTTCATCATGTTCCACTCGGCCCGGAGCGCCATCACTTTACCGAGTTCTTGTTCTTTAGCTATTATTTGCCGGTCAAGCCTGGCCAACCTGGCTGTCAGAGGGCGAACGAGCAGGACATAGACCAGGGCGACGATCAGGAGGGCCAGCATCCCCGCGACGGCGATCCGTTCTCGGCGAGATAGTCTCATGGCTCCCTCCGGGTGATTTTATATCTGAACTCGATAATCGGCCGATTAGCCGTGGGTTTCGAGGCTTCCATCTTGACCTGGCTGAAAATCTTCAGACCCTGCAGTTGTTCCTGAATTTTATTCACCTGGTTAAAAGACTTAGCTTCCCCGGTCAAAGTCACCTCCGGTGGGGTGATGACCAGGTCGATGACCCGGACCTCTTCAAAGCTGGAAATCACGCGAGTCAACTGCCGGAATGCCTCCAGGGCGGAGTCTTCTTGACTGGTGCTGGACAAACCGGGCAATCCCTTCTTCAACTCGTTGATTTTGGTCTGCATTTGAGCCACTGGATTGACGATCCCGGTTACTTCCGGCAGGGTTGATTTAAATACCTGGTCAACTTGCTTCTTTAATTCATTATATTGCTTTTGCTGATCGTTCAAATTAAAGAAAAAGTTGGTCGCGGTTAGAAGCAGCATGACTACGACGGCCATGAAGATATACCACAAACGGCCTTTAATTTCAGCCGCCGCCCGTTTGAAAGCAAATTCCTCCTGCCGAAAATCCAGAAAGGTAGGTCTAGTCGCCGGGAGGGACATGGCCAGACCAAGCGACACCCCGTAGGCCAGAGAGATGTCACGGAGGCCGGCCCGGTCAACGGGCTGATTGAAAGAGATGGGGCCAAAATCGAGCCGGCGCACGGGAGCCTCTAACAGGTGGGAGAGGACCTGATCCAATCCCGGCAGACTGGCCCCGCCGCCTGTAACAAAAAAATGATTAATCGTCTCGAATCCGGTCTCATCCATAAAGGCGATGACACTCCGGTGAATCTCCTTGAGCAATGGCTGATGAACCTCATTGAGCGCCGCAACCAGCGGTAAGTCATCCCGGCGAAGAGATGGATCCTCCTCGTGCGGCGGAGACAGGCGGCCCCTGGCCAGTTTTAATTTCTCTGCTTCTTCAACTGATATGTTCAAGGCGTGAGCCACAAACGCGGTGACTTCCCGGCCTGAAAAATCCAGGCAGCGAATGATTATCGGCTTTCCTCTATCCAGCACCACCAGGGTGGTTTTACCGGCGCCGATATCCAACAAGACAGTGGAGCCTTGACCCGCCGGGGGATGAAAATGCAGCAAAACATTGACCAAGGCCAAGGTATCCAAGCCCACCTTAACCGGGTCGAGGCCCGCCTCGGTCAGGATTTTCAAGTGGGCCTCAATAATTTCCCGCCTGACGCCAAAAGCCGTATAGATGAGTCCCCGGTCAAGGCTATCCTGCGGTAAAGGATAGGACTGGACCAGCAGGTCATCCACCGGAAGGGGCAAGTGGGACTCCAGCTCAAACGGAATCGCCTGCCTGGCTTTGACCGGGTCTTTAAAAGGCAAGGACATGGTCCGGACCATGGCGGCCCCTATGGACACGGCCGAGATCACCGGTTCCTTGAGGAAACCATGCTGTTCGAACATGGACTTGATCGTCTCGGCCAGGGCATGCCCGTGATCTACGCCGCTGCCTTTGGGCACTGCGACGGAAGCGAACCGGGTCACCTCCAGGCCCTTGAAACTGGCCCGGATCTGGATCGCCTTAATCCTCTGGCTTCCGATATCCAGGCCGACCGCCTCCTGTTGAGACAAAAAAACCTTTACCAGGCTGAGCAGATCCAGTTTCAGAATACCCTCCACGTTAAGAGCTTGACCTGGCCACTAGACAGATTGACATTGGCCGCGATATCGCAAGACGCTTCCCCGCTGAACCCCGTAATCCTGATGGAAAAACATTGGCTGGTGACATCAATGTTCGACGGCAGTACGGCCTCCTTGACACCGGACACGTTAAGCAAGTCCAGAGTGCTTTTGAATGGAGTCTCGTTGCGGTGGGCAATAATTGTTCTGGCCAGGCTTATGTCGGGAGGTTTGAAGAGCGCGGCCAGGACCTCCGCCGGCGCAGTGTTGACATTAATCTTATCACCAGATTGGACGGCTAAGAAGTCACTCAACCCCGGTACGATCTTTTGGCCGTCTTTTTCTTTTCGCCCATAATAAATTTCCCTGGTCATCCCCTTGACCAGCAGGAGTTCGTTCAAGTCGTCCAAGGGAGCATTCTTGCAGGAATAAGGCGGATCCAGGCTCCGGTAGTAGCTGTTCTTCGCCCCATAAGCCCGAGGGTTTTCACCTGGGGTGATGTAATCAAGGATAGCATCGATGAGTTGCCGGTCCAGGCCCAGGACATCGAAGAGCTGCTGAAGTTGTCCCAGTAAGATCGGATCTGGGCTTAATGTGGCCAGTTTATTGATATTGATCCTAGCGTTCAAGTCAATGATGTTACCGGTAAATCTACCTTGAGTAAATAATTTCTCCGATATCCCGGCGTATTGAGAAAACTTAGCCCAGTGTTGATCTAAGGACTTATATTTAGCCGTCTCTTCCTGAAGGGCCACCAGGGCAAAATTCACGCCGGATTGGGCTGCAGCCATAGCCTGACCATACCCGGCCGAGTGTCCGGCCAGAGTCAGGTTGACTCGAGTGCCGA
>JADFXY010000407.1:0-3964 GCA_015233355.1 Deltaproteobacteria bacterium
ATCACCTTAGATAAGTGGGAAAAACGATCAGTCGATAACCACCTGAAGGAATTGTTTGCCCGCCTATTCAAACATTGGCTATAGCAAGTTGTTTTTGTGCCGTTCGGGTCCCGTGAAAAGTTGGCGGAGCGCTAAAGGCGTCTCTGTGTTTTCCCATACGCGGATAGTACTTCCCCAAGCCATTTTTCCAAGGGGATCCACCCTTGTGCCGTCGATACCAGATATGGCTTGCCGGACATAAGGCTCTTTGACGCACAAAGCTGGATGAAATCCTCAAGGGATTTTATCCTGGATTTGAAATACTCGTACTTATTCTTGATATGGTCGGCAGCCTCTTGGCTCGAATATTCGGTTCCATTCCTGATAAATGTTAAATTCGATTTCGCAACTTGACCTATCAAAGATGCGATGACCTTCTCAGTGTTTTCCATTTGACTGCCTGGTTCTCCTGCGTGGACGATAATACAAGAGAATAGCAGGATACCTAATGAGCAAAAAATTATCTTCGGAATCTTCATCGCTGGGACCATGACCTTTCATGACTGCAGAGGGTACGCCTGAATGACCTTTATGATTATTTTTCTTCAACGCTATTATAATAATCATTCCAGACCTCAAAGTCAATAGCCTACAGGGCCGATCAATGCACGACGAATTGATCTCGGCCGCCCTCACGCTAGTGCGTTGCACGCAACACAGAAATCATGCAACAATTTTGTTGCATGCAACACTTGTTCTCTTGCCGGTTCCAGTCCAATACACTACCCACCCAGACTTAAGTTTCAGTTATATAATCATAATATGAAATAATTGATATCCGTTGCATTTCCGGCACGGATTTTGAGTATTCACAAGCATATATGATAGTCAGTCCTGATGCGTGAGTGGCGGTTGACGATCCGGAAGAAGAACCGTGGAATGTCGGATCGTTTATAACTAGGTGGAAATCTTTCAAGTTGAGAATTGATGAAAGCGAATATCCGCGTTTTGTAGATGATGAAGAGAGTATATTGTAGTCTTTTTAACCCTAAAAGGAGGTAGATCATGAGAAGAATTACCCGCCGGTTCACTTATCCAACCGTACTAGCTGTTGCGGTGATGTTCCTCGCCTTTATGGCCATCGGAAGTCCAAGTCCTTCGAGCGCTGCCTCGTCCGAGCCGGGCCCGGCTGCTGCTGGTAGGGTCTCAAAGTCCGAACGTGTTGAAGAACGCATCAAAGAGCTTCATACCAAGCTCAAGATCACCTCGGAACAGGAAACTCTATGGAATAACGTCAGCCAGGCGATGCGGGAAAATGCAAAAACGATGGAGGAACTCATCAAGGCAAGGGTAGAAAAAGCAGGTACCATGACCGCTGTCGACGATCTCAAATCCTATGCCGCAATTGCCGATGCACATGCGGATGGCCTCAAGAAATTCATCCCGGCTTTTGAGCCTCTCTATGCCGCCATGTCGGACACTCAGAAAAAGGCTGCTGATAAGTTATTCCACCATGAAAACCGTACGAAGGCAAAGGCAAAGGGTAAATGATCGCGACCGTCACAACGTCAAGACGGCAAACCCTATTTTACGATAGGGAATCACTCCAACAATGGAGGATCACTATGAGAACCTCGAACACACCAGCCAGGAAGTTTAGTTCGACAGTCGGTAAGATTGTGATGGCGCTCGTCTTTGCCTCAATGATCGGCGGTATATCCATCGCGCCGGCGTTCGGTGAAGAAAACTATAGACGCGACGGGTATCACGAGCGCTACCGGCACGACCGCTACCGGCACGTGAACGACCGGCGTGTGTATACGACTTCCCGTGGCTACTATACGGAGCGTGTCTATGCGCCTCCACCGGTCATCTATGAACCGACCCCGTATCAGTCGCCGGGCATCAGTATCGTCTTACCATTCAATTAACAATATAAAATCCTCAGCGCCGAACGCACCGCGCCTCGGTGATGAAGGAATTATCAGATATCCATTCCAGGGGTCCAGAGAGTCGTGTTTTAACGTGGCCCTGACAGATCGTATTTCTTAAGGCCAAGATTTCGGCAGAATGGAGAGATGGAAATGTTGGGAACAATTCTGATCGTGGTGTTGATTCTAATGCTTGTGGGTTCACTCCCTACCTGGGGACACAGCAGATCATGGGGGTACTACCCAAGTAGTGGGCTGGGGCTGGTCGTGGTGATCTTGCTCATACTCGTTTTAATGGGTCGTATTTGACAGGCGTGAGGCCATCACATGAAAGCGCCGGGACTCCTTTACAAGGAGCATGGACCGGCAACCTTAGGCACTAAACTTCTTTAAGATGAAAGGAACAAATCATGAACAAGGATCAAATCGTAGGGAACTGGAAACAACTCAAAGGCGTGGTCAGGGAGAAGTGGGGCAAACTTACCGACGATGACTTGGACGTCATTGCCGGAAAACGAGACATACTCCTCGGCAAGATACAAGAGAAACACGGCATAGCATATGAAGAGGCCGAAAAGCAGCTCAAGGAATGGGAAGCTTCTCGGAAGTAGTTACGCCGTGTTCATAATTCCAGCCGTTTTCAGACTATCCTGGGAACGGCTGGAATAAGTTTGAAAACTGCCGGCAATGTGCGCCCATAGTTGTGGGAAATGGCCTTTTTCAGACCTGATGCTCCCAACCTCTCGGATATTCAGATAGTGGATCATTATTAGTGGGTGAAAATAGTATCTTTAAACGAAGTAAATACAAATAAAGATGGTTAGAAGGAGGAACCTGATGAGAACGTTTAGAATGAATATCTTTAGAAGATGCTTATGGTATTCTTGCCTTGTATTGTTTACCGCGGTTCTGGTTGCCTCCCCTGTTTGCCGGGCCTCAGCGGCAGATGGATCCCTGGTTGGCCGCATATTCTACGTGGAAGGACAGTTGCTGAGATTTGTCCCCACGGAAAAAGACTGGGTCGCGGCCGTCAGGGATGCCCCGTTCGGGATGGATGATACTTTGTATTCCGATCAAGGTGGAAAAGCAGAATTGATCATGCCCAATAGAACTTGGGTTAGAATCGGCAGCAGCACCCAGATTCAGATCATTGCCCTGAAAACCGATGTGACAGAGGTCGATGTGGCTTCGGGTATAGCCCGATTCTACAACAAGAGCTCAAATGCACTGATCAAAGCCACCACTTCTTTTGGCTATGTGGTCGCTCCGCCGGGGTCTGTTTTCGACCTGTATGTCGGAGACCAATCGGCGGAAGTGATCACCTTGAGCGGAAAGGTGGACTTCATTCACGCGAGTGATAGTGCCAGGTACGAGGTAGTTCGCGGTGTTCCATCGCTAATCGCCGATGCCGGCCAGGTGGGGACCGGCGAGGCCAAAGTGGATGCCGACTGGGATGACTGGAATGTGACACGTGACAGTCTGTGGTCCAAGAGAGTGAGCATGAAGGGAGAGTCGGCCAAGTACCTTCCCGCGGAACTGCATGATGAAACATATGAACTGGATGAAAACGGGGTATGGGAAACGGTGATCTATGAGGGGAAAGCGCGTCGTTTCTGGCGGCCCACTCGAGTCGGTTCCGGTTGGGCCCCGTTCACGGCAGGCCGGTGGACTGAGTATCATGGGGACAACACATGGGTTCCCGACGAGCCCTTCGGATACGCGACTCATCATTACGGCAACTGGGTGTTTGTGAACAATGCCTGGTATTGGGGACCGCCGGAAACAGTGGGAGTCGGAGTCGGCTGGTATCCGGGGCGGGTGGCTTGGATTGGATCCGGCGAAGATGTAGGCTGGGTCCCCCTGGCGCCAACCGAACGCTACTACTCCCATTACGCCTGGGGAGCCGGCGCAACCGTGATCGGCACGGCGGCCGTTGTAGGTCTCACTATCGGCAGCCTGGCGTACATTAATCATGCCGTGGTGGTTCCTCAGCATGACTTCTATGGAGTGAACAATTACAGCAGAGTCAGGGTCGCCAATATAAACAAGACTGT
>JADFXY010000408.1:0-3953 GCA_015233355.1 Deltaproteobacteria bacterium
GGCACGGCATGGTCATTTTGGCCAGTTTTGACCACCCCCTGGCCAGGGTGGTCTCGGCCGGACACCGGATAGTTTCTTTTGCTTTTATCACAGGCCCGGGGGGCATTCTCCCGGACCAGTGGTTCCCGGGGTTTTCCCGGTTGAGCAAAGGGGTTGGAAAATTAAAGGACTCCGGTGTTGACCGGGGGGAGCAGGCGGCTATGGCGATGGTGTTGACGCCTTCTGCGGCGATGTCTTGTTTGATCAGGTCTGCACCCTCTTGGCTGCACATTTGACCATGCGTCTTACAAATTGGGGCTTTTTGAGCCTTGGCCACCTTGGCCAGGGCATCCATGTCCAGGGCGTCGCCGATACCACATCCAGTGCAAATATAGACAGCGGTTTTTTTATCCATCTCTTATCTCCTCGCAATCGATTGAATGGCCCTAAGAGCCGCTGCGGTTGCATCCTGGACACAAGTGGCCACATCATTCGGCCTTCGGATGGTGCCGGCGCCATAAATGCCTGGCTTAGCTGGGTCATTCACTAAGAAACCATATTCATCATAGGTGACATCGGCGGGGACTTTGCAAGCGGCAGTGGCGGGGACCATACCCGTGGCCAAAACGACCAGGTCGGCCGAGTTCTTAAACTTCTCACCCGTCATGGTATTCTCACCATACAGGGTGAGGTTGCCGGTGCTCGGGTCTTCTTCAATGGTGGCCACTTTGGATTTGATAAAAGAGAGGCCGGGGTCTTTCTGAACTTTGACGTAGAAGTCTTCCAACCGTTCCATGGCCCTGATGTCGATAAAATATATGGTCATCTTCGCATTGGGGTAAAGGGCCCTGACGTAGGTTGATTGTTTTAACGAAGCCAGACAGCAGATGCCCGAACAAAAACCCAGGTGATTTTCATCGCGGGACCCGGCACATTGGATAAAGGCCACATTGGAGGGGGCCTTACCATCAGAGGGGCGGACGATCTTTCCCATGGTGGGGCCGTCGGCCACAGCCAGGCGTTCCATCATCACGTTGGTAATAACATTTTTGTATTGGCCGAAACCGTAGGATTCAAGCTTGACGGCATCGTAAGGATTCCATCCTGCGGCCCAGATAACCGCCCCAAAGTTCATGTCCAACTTCTTGGGGACCATATCTAATTCAATCGCGTTGTAGGCGCATGCATCTTGGGCTGCTTTGCCGTCCGCGGTTGAGGCGATCGAAGGATCCAACATGTAGCGCATGGGAAAGGCCATGGGGTGAGGCAAGTAGGCCGCCTTGATCTTATCCATGCCGAAGTTAAACGGGTTGGAGATTTCCGTCCCGACCGCATCGGCGCATTTGCCGCAGGCGGTGCAGTTTTCATTTACATATCTGGGCTCAATTTGAATGGTCGCATGATAGTTGCCTTGGGAGCCCGAGAGATGGGTCACTTCCGCCATAGTAAAAAACCGAATACGCGGGTTTTGTTTAACCCGCCGGTAATTAATTTCCAGTCCGCAAGACGGTGGACACAACTTGGGGAAATATTGATGCAGTTGGGCCACGCGTCCACCTAAGTAGGGACTCTTCTCCACCAGGACGACATCATACCCGGCTTCTGCGGCTTCGACGGCGGAAGTCAACCCGCTAATACCGCCACCGACCACTAATATGGTTTGAGATCCCGTTCTTCCATCTGCCATGCCGTACCTCCGCAGTGATATTTTGTATTAGGACCAATTAATGCTTTTCCCACACCATCAAGAAAAGGACTCACGTAATACTACCGGACGGATGTTGGTTTATGCACTCGGCTAAGAGGGATTCGGCGGGGTCTCAATGTGGAGGTGGCTGCGGCGCGTTGAGATGCGACGGCATTCCCTGATGACACCCCTATTTTGGTGACAACCAATATCTCCGGTATGATTTTCTCGAGAGGTTGGCCTAGAACAGCTAATCTGCCCAGAAAATCATACGGAAAGGCAACCTGGCGCTCGACCGCCGAGCGAAAAAAAGCAAAGAAAAACTCCAGGCGCCTTGACGGCGCCTGAAGTTTAGGTGTTACCGCATGGTGAAAATTACTTCACGATGTGGATAATGTCTCTCTTCATGCAGGACCATGCCGCTGAGGCCGGATCCCACTTAATATTGGCGAAACAATGCCAATTTTTTTCGTCCATCTTGGGTGTGTCGGAGCGGAAGTAGTAGCCCGGCCATCTGGTTTCTTCACGGAACTGGATGGTGCGGACGTGGGCTTCGGCTTGCCACATTCTGTGGACGTTTTCCCAGCAGCGTTCCAACTCATAAATACTATTGGCGGCCAACTTCTCAGCATCTTCTTTCAAGAAAGCCAGCAGTTCCATGCCTCTTTCCAACAGGAACTTGTTGGTGGTGAAGGCTGCGGAAACGCCGCCGGCGTATTCATCCATGATCTTCTGCAGACGGAACATGAACATGAAGGGCTTGATGTAGTTGGGGTTGACGTTTTCGTCGGAAGACAGGCCGGAGAATTCGGCAAATCTGTCAAGCGGAGCCAGGATGGTTTTCTTCATGGCTTCGACCTTGGCGTCGTCAACTTTGGGCTGGGTGTTGTTTTCGACGATAAACTTAATCGCGGCCTTGGCGGCGATCCGGCCTTCGGCGTGTGAACCGGAGGAGAACTTGTGGCTGGAGGCGCCGGAAGCGTCGCCGGCGGCAAACAAGCCCTTAACCGTCGTCATATTGGCATAACCAAAGAAGTACTCTTTCGGGGCGAGGTCTTCAGGACCACTGACCCAAGCGCCGGAGGCACCGGAGTGGGAACCGATAAAGTAAGGTTCACAAGCGGCGATTTCAGAAGGTCTCTCTTCGGGGGCGATATTCTGGGAGGCCCACAGCAAAGCCTGGGAGATGGTCATGTCGAGAAAGTCTTCCCATGCTTCGGCTTCGAGGTGTTTCATCTTCTTCTTCTTGGCTTTCTCATCAAGACCTTCAGCCAAGGCGGCGATAGCATCATGGGTCATCATATACAGAGGGCCTTTGCCGATGTTGACATCGAGCATGCCCAGGTAGTTCCGGAGGTTGGCCGGGATGGGTTTAACCAAACCGTAAGGAGCGTAATTGTTCAGCTCTTCCTTCCTCTCGATCATGTAGTTGCCGCCAAAGGCATTCTTGGCAGCCGACTTGAACAGCAAGAACCAGGCGCCCACCGGTCCGTATGCATCTTTAAAGCGGACGGGGATAAAACGGACTTCCTGGCAGGTCATTTCAGCGCCGGCCTTAAGGGTGAAGTATGCGCTGGAGCCGGTGTTGAAGGGGGGATACCAGGAACGGCCAATACCTTCGCCAGAGGACCTGGGTTTGAACACGTGCACCGCGCCGCCCATGGCACAAATAACGGCTTTGGCTTTGAATACGTAGAATTTCTCTTCACGGGTGCTGAATCCGACTGCGCCGGCAACCCGATCGCCGTCCATAATCGGTTCGACGATGAAGATTCTTTCTAAGATGTTTTCGCTGCCCAGAGCATTCTTAGCGGCTTCAGCCACGATGACCTTATAGGACTCACCGTTGATCATAAGCTGCCACCGGCCTTCATGGACGTACTTTCCGGCTTCGTCTTTCCAAATGGGGAGGCCCCATTTTTCAAACAAATGGACGGAGGAATCCACGTGACGGGCGATATTGTAGACCAAGTCTTCACGGCAGACGCCCATCAAGTCTTGACGAACGTAGTTGACATAGTCTTCAGCCGTGTTCTGGCCGTCACAGATGCCGACGTATTGGTTGATGGCGGAAAGGCCCATAGCCACGGCGCCGCTGCGATCAAAGGCGGCCTTATCAACGACGGTAACCTTCAGGTTGTTCTTCTTGGCCCAATAAGCCGCCTCAACAGCCGCACCGGTGGAGGCCATGCCGCCGCCGATGATCAAGAGGTCGGTAATAACTTCTACGGTTGGGAAATTTGCCATGGATCCACCTCCATTATTTTTTAATTGTGGGAAGGGCACT
>JADFXY010000409.1:0-3943 GCA_015233355.1 Deltaproteobacteria bacterium
GACATCATGCCACACACGGTAATTTCTTGAATTTTCATACTTTCAAGAGTGCTGCTCAGGTCTGTTTCCCTGAAGCTGTTTGGATAGTGCTTTTTGGCCCGGTCCGGCGCGGCCAGAGGAGAATCGTTGACCGGGTTTTGGGCCAGTCCGGCCAACATGGCGCATTCGGGTAAGCTAAGCTCGGAGACCTGTTTATCAAAATAAGTTCGGGCGGCCACTCCAACGCCGTAAGCACCGCTCCCCAGGTAAACCTGATTTATATATATTTCGAGTATTTCTTCCTTAGTATAGCGCCGTTCGATCATCAGGGCCAGGATGGCCTCTTTTATTTTGCGGTGGATGGTTTTTTCCGGAGAGAGGAACAATTGTCTGGCCACCTGCTGGGTAATAGTGCTGCCCCCCTGGACGTACCCCCCGGCTTTGATGTCATAATAAACGGCCCGCAGAATCGATGGCAAGTCGAGACCCAGGTGGCTATAGAATTTCTTGTCCTCGACGGCCAAAAGGGCATTAATCAGATCGTGAGGTGCTTGATCCAGTTTTACCGGTACGCGGTTTTCCACGCATAGTTCGGCTAAGACCTGTCCGTCACGGGATAACACCCTGGTCGCGGCTGAAGGGCCAAAATGCTTCAAGGAGGTAATGGGGGGTAAGTTGTTTGTCAGGGCATAGAGCACCCCGGCCCCCGTGCCCACAGTCGTGGCCGCGATGATAATGAGTAAGTATATGATGATTCTTCTTATGCCGGATTTATTCACGCTTCTCGATATCTTGAGAAAAGGGCAACCTGCAGAGGCTGTTAGTCGTCTCGGATAAGTCTGCTACCTGGTTTTTTAGAGCCGGGATGACCGGAGCCGCCCCGTTTTGTCTTCACTTGATCCCGCCCGTATCCCACGCTAAAGCAGCATCTCATAACTCTGGCCGGAAATCAAGCCGCGATGCGGGTTCGGGGGCGGTTTTTGTCGACCGGGAGGTCCTCGAGGCCGCCGGGCTGAATAGGTCCCGATAACGCCCAATGCTGTTGAATTAAGGGTGCAGCATAATCGCCTGTGATCTTCTATAGAAAGACTATGATTAAAGCAGAATGCCCAGTTGTTGGGCTACAGGGTAAGCCATGGGAAAACCCATCCGTAGGGGCGAGGCATGCCTCGCCCCTACCAATGTTGATGAACTTCCACAAACATCATTATCGATCAAAATAATCACAGTTCAGACAATGAGGTGGATTCCACTCCAAGCCGCACCTTAACTCAACAACATTGCGATACCGCCCAGGGGTGATCCCCATAGACCGCAGGAAAGCACACCGCATCAGCTCGGAACTTGCGAATCCACATGCAGCGGCGATCTCCTCCAAGCTTCTGTCTGTTTGTTCAAGTTGGCGCCGGGCGGCTTCGAGACGCAACTGATCGACGTAACGGGACGGGGTTATCACCAATTCGCGGACAAAGATACGGGCGAAGTTCCGGGGACTCATGGCTGCTTGTGACGCCAGGACCTCGACCGAAAGGTCCTCCCTCAGGTTCTCGGCCATCCAGACCTGAAGTTCAAGGATCGGATTTCTCCCCGCTTCCATGAGTCGGTTCGCCTCGAGGATAGCAAAAAAATCCACCCACAAGGAGATTATGGCAGAAATCATTGTATATTTGTCATTCCTGACAGAATGGAGTTATGCTATACCAATTAGAAAGAAGGCGTTGGATATGACTGGCCGACTTCGCAAGTTGCGGCAATCCTACCGGCACGGTTACAGAAAGGATAGGTGGAATGATAACTTTACGGTTGATTAAGCCATGTGATATTCAGGTGATAACCTGTTGGCCGGGTTATCGGGGCGGCTATGCCCAGATGGATTATGCTTTAAGAGAAAACGGATGGCTGGAAGAATTTAGCCGGAAACCCGGCACCTGGTGTTATCTGGCGGAAGCAAACCAGGAATCTATCGGATTTTCAATCTTAAGCACTACGGGCCACAAAGAAGCAGAATTGCGTATTGCCGTACACCCGGCCCGGACAGGGCAAGGGTTTGGAAAAAAGATCATGTCGGCTATCATGAAACTAGGTTTTTCACAATTGGAGTTTGATCTGGTCCACCTCATCGTCAGAAAAAATAATTTTCCGGCCATTGGGCTCTACAAAAAGCTTGGGTTTAACACCCTCGGCGAATGTACTCAGATAGTTCAAGGCCGGCTCATTGAATTTTTTGAAATGAATATCCGTAAGCGAGAGTTTCAAAACCAAACAAGTAGAGGAGATGAATAATGAATACGGCCTTACTCTTAGTCGACATACAGCAAGATTACTTTCCCGGCGGCCGGATGGAGTTGGTCGGATCAACAGCCGCGAGCGATGTAGCCCGCCGTTTGCTAATGACATTTAGAGAAAAAAATCTCCCGATCATTCACGTTCAACATATCTCAACACGTGAAGGAGCAACTTTTTTTCTGCCAAATACGGAAGGGATTAACTTTCACCAAAATGTGACGCCCCTACCCGATGAAACAATCGTCAAAAAGCACTATCCAAACAGCTTCCGGGAAACAGATCTGGACAGCACTTTAGTCAGTATGGATATTCATGACGTTACCATATGTGGCATGATGTCGCATATGTGTATTGATGCCACGGTCAGAGCGGCATTTGATGCCGGCTACAGGTGTACTATCGCTCATGACGCTTGCGCGACAAGGAATCTAACCTTTAACGGTGTCGATGTTCCGGCGGAGTATGTTCAGGCCGGGTTTATGGCCGCGCTTGGTTCCGTATATGCCCAAGTTCTGGCCGGTGAGGCACTTATCGATGGGCTTGCAGGATAGTGATTGCTCCCGGGTGGTCAGGTTCGTGCAGCGGGTGACTGCTCCCGGTGATTCCAGGCCGGGAACAGTCACGGTTTGGGCTGATCTAGTGGATGGTTTCAACGAAAGACGAATTTCAGGGACCAAAAGTAAACTGATAGGCAAGATAACCAGAGAAGAGATTAGAACCGGAAATGTCGCGCCCGGCGGAGAACAATAAATGATGATTCTCAGTAAAGTTGACTATGGCGCCGACATTGAATCCCGTTTCGCTCTCGCCGCCGTCCTCGCTGGACATCTTATGATAGAGTTCCGTGCCCAGGGTTAATTGCTTGGTCAGCTCCCGTTGCACCGCCCAGCCAAAGAACCCGTAATTGTTGCGTCCGGCGCCGGGATTGATCCAGTAGCCGCCACCGCCGTAAGTTGTCCAGGGTCCCCAACTCTTTTGTAACCACAGGGGGATAAAGGCCTGGACTTCCCCGCTGCCCAATCCATTGTCTTTGTTTCCCGTGGGGATTTCCAGAAGTGGAAAGGTGGCCACCATCGGGCACAATTCTGATTCTTGGATAAACCGGTACTTGGCCCCGACCTCCGTATCCCCGTAGCCATAATGAGCATCTCCTCCCGTTGGCCGGATATACGCAAAGGGGGTGATGAGATGGATTTGAAGATTTGGCAGAAGGCCATAGTTGACCTCCATATGGGGCAGGGTCATAGATTTCCCCGCATCACGGTCATACCGGAACTGGGTGGCCAGATAGACCTCCCCGTGTTTGTATTCCACCGGCTCCGGATCATCGGTTAAAAAGGGTGGACCAGCCCAGGCCTGAATGGGAAACATGGTCAACCCCAGCCCCAGTCCGGCCAGAATGACCATTATTGACACCATCCGGCTAAAAAAACTACAAATTGACTTATGAGACAACGACCCTCCCCCCATAGCTTTCATCGGCCACCTCACAGATTGGTTATAGATTAGTTATCCCCAAAACGTCATTTAATATCAAGTTGTTAATTAAAAACATCACTCGTCTGACGGGTTACGTCCGGTGAGGTTGTGTGGTCTTTCGATTGCACCCGGCCGGAGGGCCAATGTTGTTGGTGTTTCAGCATGTTGCCTGTCTGAACTGTGATTACGCTGATTAAAT
>JADFXY010000040.1:0-539 GCA_015233355.1 Deltaproteobacteria bacterium
GCGGCATTGGGCAGATTGTATGTCTGGAGTGCGGGCTGCTCCTCGGGCGAAGAGCCTTATACCCTGGCCATGGTTTTGGAAGATTATTTATCCAAGAATTCCGGAGTTGACTTCTCCATTCTGGCCACGGACATCTCCTCCAGGGTTTTGGCCACCGCCCAACAGGCCATATATCGAGAGGAGACAGTGGACCCCGTTCCGATTGCATTCAAACGCAAATATCTGATGCGGGGTAAAGGAAGCCAGGTGGGGTTTTCCAGGGTAGTGCCGGAACTGCGTCACCACATCGGGTTCCAACGCCTCAACCTCATTGAAGGGGATACCTTTGATCTCAAAACGCCGATGGATATAATATTCTGTCGCAACGTGGTGATCTACTTTGACCGCCCCACTCAGATAAAACTTTTTGCCAAGTTTTACGCGCAACTTGTCCCCGGGGGGTATATGTTCATTGGTCATTCCGAAACCCTAAACGGGATAAACAACCGATTTGTTCCGGTCTCCATTTCGGTTTATCGGAAACCAGGATAGGAGTTCAG
>JADFXY010000040.1:599-18655 GCA_015233355.1 Deltaproteobacteria bacterium
ATTCTGTATCTTGGGTTTCGCGTTTTTTGTTTTTCGTTTCCTGTTACGGATTAAAGGTGCCGGCGCCGCGACCGCGATTTTTTGCGCAAGATTATTTTGGCTGTGGCATAATTGAGATACTTAAAAATTGCTATCAACAACCCGCAACCCGTAACGCGCAACCCGTAACCCGTAACACGCAACCCGCAACCCGTAGCTAAGGAGTCGTAGTTGGATGGGCAAGAAGATAAGGGTATTGATTGTTGATGATTCATCGGTTGTCCGTCAGGCCCTGGAAGAAGTTTTGAACTCCGACCCGGCCATAGAGGTGATGGCCACGGCGTCTGATCCATATGTTGCGGCTGAAAGGATCAGGCACGAGGTTCCCGACGTCATCACCCTGGATGTGGAAATGCCCCGGATGGACGGCATCACCTTTCTTAAGAAGATTATGAGCCAGCATCCGATTCCGGTGGTGATATGTTCCAGCTTGACCGGAGATGGAGCTGAAACCACGGTGAAAGCCTTGCAGTACGGGGCAGTCGACATCATCAATAAGCCCAAGATGGGAGTGAAACAATTTCTGGAGGAATCGCGGATAACCATTTGCGACGCGGTCAAGGCCGCGTCTCGAGCCAGATTGCGCCCCATATCTTTGCGACATAGGCGGGTGGAAAAAAAACTCACGGCCGATGCGGTCATCGCGCCGCCTAAGAGCCAGGCCATGGTCAAGACCACGGAGAGGATTGTGGCCGTGGGCGCGTCCACCGGTGGGACCGAGGCCCTGGCCCAGTTCTTGGAGGCGTTTCCCCACGATTGCCCCGGCATCGTCATCGTCCAACACATGCCGGAGAATTTTACCAAAAGTTTTGCTCGGCGTCTCAATGATATCTGCCGAATCGAAGTTAAGGAAGCCGAAGATGGCGACCGCATTCTCCGGGGCCGGGCCTTAATTGCCCCAGGGAATAAGCATGCCCTGATAGTGCGGAACGGGGCGCTTTATCAAGTCCAGATCAAAGATGGGCCGCTCGTTTGCCGGCATCGGCCGTCGGTAGACGTGTTGTTTCGTTCCGCGGCCAGGTATGCCGGTCCCAATGCCGTGGGCGTTATCATGACCGGCATGGGGGATGACGGGGCCCAGGGGCTTTTGGAAATGAAGCAGGCCGGCGCCATTACCATAGCCCAGGATGAGGCTAGCTGCGTCGTATTTGGAATGCCCCAAGAGGCTATTAAGCGCGGAGCTGTAGACAAGATTTTACCTCTTGAAGTTATTGCCGCGGCGGTGCAGAGGGAGTGCGCCAGGTGAACGATTTTCCGAATAGAGGGGTGGTTTCGGTGTTCAACAGTTCCAGAAAACAAAAATCGATTCATATCGGTGAACTCCATGCCAGCCGGGAGCCTACGGTGATCTATACCCTGTTGGGTTCATGCGTGGCAGTCTGTATCTTCGACCTCGAAGCCCGTATCGGTGGCATGAACCACATCCTTTTGCCGGGAAAGCCGGTTTCCAGAGGTTTCGACATCGCCGCCAGTTACGGCATCAATGCCATGGAACTCTTGATCAACCGGATCATGGGCCTGGGTGGCGACAGGAACCGCCTGTCAGCTAAGGTGTTTGGGGGCGCGCATCTTCTGCCGTCCATCTCCAAAGAAAACGGGGTGGGCGAGAAGAACATCTTGTGTGCCTTGAACTTTTTGGACAATGAATCGATCAGGGTCATTAGCCAAGATCTGGGTGGTTACCAACCTCGCAAGATCTTTTTCCGGACGGATACCGGCGAGGTACTCTTGAAGCGCGTCCCTACGACCATTCGGCCCAGGGTAGTCCAAGAAGAGCAAAAACTGCTCAAACGAATCGAGCAGGAAATCAACCGGCCCGGCAACGTGTTTATGTTTAAATAGGGAGGAACAACCATGAAGGTTTTGATTGTCGAGGATGAGTTTGTCAGCCGGAAACTGTTGCAGGCCCTTCTTGCTCCTTATGGAAGTTGTGATATTGCGGCCAACGGACGTGAAGCAGTCCATGCCTTCAAATTGGCCAGGCAAACGAATGATCCGTACGATCTTATTTTAATGGATATCATGATGCCGGAAATGGACGGACATGAAGCGCTGCGAGAGATTCGGGATTTGGAAAAAGTAATGGGCGTCGCCGGAGACGAAGAAGTCAAGGTCATCATGGTCACGGCCCTCGATGATCCGAAAAATGTGGTCAAGGCGTTTTATGAGGGGGGAGCCGCTTCGTATATTGCAAAACCGCTGGACCGCAGTAAGTTGAACGTGGCAATCAAGGCTCTGGGATTCTAAGAGAGATGGACGGGCCGTTACGGGCAAGGTCTTGTTCTTGCCTAAGTGATGACGTCAGACAACGTTCCTTAAAGTAGGGCACCGGTGGATGACTCCGGAGGACGGGTTGAACCAGGAACTGGAACGGGCCTTATTGGAAAAGATCAAGGGCCGGGAAGCGGTCACCGGCATTATCGGGATGGGTTATGTCGGGTTGCCGCTGGCCATCGAATTCGCCAAGGCCGGCTTTCCGGTATTCAGCCTGGATATCGATGAGCACAAAGTAAACCGGCTCAACGCCGGGAAGAGTTATATCGGTCATATTCCAGATCAGGCCATCAAGATCTTGAACGAACATAATTGCCTGGCTACTTCCGATTTTTCCCGTCTCGGCGAGACGGATTGCGTCCTGATTTGCGTCCCCACGCCATTGACCCGAAACCATGAACCGGATGTTGGTTTTATCAAGTCTACCGCCGAGACGATTGCCCGGCATCTCCACCCTGGGCAACTGGTCGTCCTTGAAAGCACCACTTATCCCGGCACCACGCGAGAAGTCTTAAAGCCCATTTTGGAGCGTAGCGGTCTGACTGCCGGGCAGGATTTCTTCCTGGCTTATTCGCCGGAAAGAGAAGACCCAGGAAACACGGCGTTTCCCACAACAAGTTTGCCCAAAGTAGTTGGCGGCTTGACGAACCGGTGCCTTGGGCTGGCCTGTGCCCTGTATGAGTCTATCGTGGCCGCCGTTATCCCCGTATCCAGCCCTGAAACTGCAGAAGCAACTAAGCTGTTGGAAAATATCTTTAGAAGCGTGAATATCGCCCTGGTCAATGAGATGAAGATGGTTTTTCATCGGATGGGCCTGGACATCTGGGAGGTAATCGCCGCGGCTAAGTCCAAGCCCTTTGGGTTCATGCCCTTTTATCCCGGACCGGGCCTGGGGGGGCACTGCATCCCCATCGATCCTTTTTATCTCACCTGGCGCGCCCGTGAGTTTGATATCTCCACCCGATTCATTGAACTGGCCGGAGAGATTAATACGGCCATGCCCTTGTTTGTCCTGGCCGGAGTGGTGGAGGCCCTGAATGACGAGATGAAGAGCCTGAAAGGGAGCCGGATTCTCTTGTTGGGTGTGGCCTATAAAAAAGATGTGGACGATATGCGGGAGTCACCCGGTTTAAGATTAATGGAACTGCTGCAACAGCGGGGGGCTGAGGTGGACTATCATGACCCGCACATCTCCGTCCTGCCGGCAACCCGAAAATATCGTTTTGAAAAACAATCTGTTGACCTGACTTCTGAGAGTCTTCAGGCATACGACGCCGTTATCATCGTCACCGATCATTCAGCCGTGGATTACGATTTTATTGGCCGGGAAGCCGGGCTGATCATCGACACCCGGAACGCCATGGCCGGGAGGACCGGGGTATCGGCCCGAGTAGTCAAGGCCTGAGCAGAACCCTATCCGGCTCGCAAGACAGAGAAGTTCGGTGCATGTTAATCCTGAACACCACAAGAACGGGGAACGCGACATGCCGGCTACAGCCAAAAAGAAAGCCGTGTACGAAGATTTATATCAAATCCCGGAAAACATGATTGGGGAAATCATCCATGGCGAACTGATCGCCTCAGCCCGGCCGGCCCCAAAGCATGCCATCTCGGCTTCCGTGCTGGGCGCCAAAATCTGTGTGGCCTTTCATCTGGGCGATAGCGGCGGACCCGGCGGCTGGTGGATTTTGGACGAACCGGAATTGAGCCTGGGCGAGCACATCCTGGTCCCGGATCTGGCTGGCTGGCGGCGGGAAAGGTTGCCTCAAATACCGGACGAGAACTGGTTTTCGGTCCCTCCCGACTGGGTCTGTGAAGTTCTTTCCCCCGGCACGGCCATAATAGACCGGGTCCGCAAGATCCCGATTTATGCGGAACATGGGGTGGCCTACCTGTGGCTGGTGGATCCCCGGGTCAAGACCTTGGAAATATTTCAACTGGAGTCCGGCCGGTGGATGCTGGTGGAGTCGCATGTTGAGTCCGGAAAAGTCAGGGCGGCGCCGTTTCAAGAGATTGAAATTGATCTGGCCCAATTGTGGGCTTGATCAGCGACAGCGACATTGTTGGCTTGTGTGCCGGGTATCGGATTCAGATGATCATTTCCCAAAAATAAAGGAGGTTCGATCATGTCAGAGGCTATGACCAGAAGAGACTTGATGAAAGGCCTGGGTGTCGCGGCTTTAGTCGCGGGAGCGGGCGCCATGATTCTCCCAGCCGGAGCGGCCACAGAAAAAGATGCAGTCAAGCCTGCTGCGTCCGGGGAATGTCAGCTACCTGCTCTGCCCTATGCCTATGATGCACTGGAACCGGTTATCGATAAAGAAACCTTGACCATTCATCATGACAAACACCATGCCGCGTATGTCAATAACTTCAACAATGCCATGAAAAAGCTGGCCGAGGCGCGCACCTCGGGTGACTACAGCCTGATTAAACATTGGTCTCGCGAGCTGGCGTTTAATGGTTCCGGTCATGTCCTCCACTCCCTGTATTGGGAGAATATGGCCCCAGCCCCCAACGGCGGCGGGAAACCCAAAGGCGACCTGCTCAAGGCGATGGAAATTAGTTTCGGCGGATTTGATCAGTTCAAAGCCCAGTTTGTCGCGGCCACCAATGCTGTGGAAGGCAGCGGCTGGGGCATTTTAGCCCATGAACCATTTCGGGGACACCTGGTCATTTTGCAGGCCGAGAAACATCAGGACTTGACCATCTGGGGTGTCTATCCGGTTATGGTGTGTGATGTTTGGGAGCACGCCTATTACCTGAAATATCAAAACCGCCGGCCGGAATATGTGGAGAATTTTTTTAAAATCATCAATTGGCCGGCTGCAGAGAAGAGATACAAGGCGTTCAAGGACGTGGCGTCATATAAGTAACTTGATATCAAAACCATAAATTTCGTTTGTTACGGCTCCGGGCCGGACGCAGAAAGGAAACATGACATGGAAGACCTGAAAAAGGCCTATCGGACCATCATGGACGATCATTTTCCCGAAACCATGACCATCACCTTTGATGGGCAGACGTTGATCTACTACAAACAGACCTGGCGGATTAAGGACGACGATTCGGGAGAAGTGATTGAGAAGGGATTACGCTACGGCGAAAACCCGGGGCAAGAGGCGGCGCTTTATCGCCTGGCTAACGGGAACTTGATCCTGAGCGATTGTGCTTTCATTAATCCGGGGAACGGGCTGGTCAGTGCTATCAATGAAGAAGATATGCTCCAATTTGGCAAGCATCCCGGTAAGACAAATCTTACCGATGCTGATAATGCAATGAATATCCTCAAATTTTTAATGGATAAACCGACCGTGGTCATCGTCAAGCATAATAATCCGTGCGGCGTGGCCATGGCCGATGATCTGGCTACGGCCTACGCCCGGGCCAATATGGCGGACCGGATTGCCGCGTTTGGTGGTTGCGCCGCCTTCAATCGCCCGGTGGACAGGGCCACTGCAGCTTTAATTAAGGACAACTATTTGGAGGTGGTGGTGGCTCCGGATTATGAAGAAGGGGCCTTATCCCTTCTAAAAAGCCGCTCCAATTTGCGGATAATTAAGGTGGCCGCAATGGACCGGTTAACTGACTTTCGGGCCATCCGTTACGTGGACTTCAAGAGCTTGATCGACGGTGGAATTATCGTCCAGCAATCTCCGTTGAACCGGGTCCGAAGTAAGGGTGATCTGACGTTGGCCACAGGCACCTATCAAGGGCAGGTCCACACGATTAAGCGATTACCCACCGAACAAGAATACGCCGACCTGCTTTTTGGCTGGTATGTAGAACAGGGAGTGACCTCCAACTCGGTCATCTACGTCAAGAACGGCGTGACCGTAGGCGTCGGGACCGGCGAACAAGATCGGGTGGGCGTAGCCGAACTGGCCGTCTATAAGGCCTATGTCAAGTATGCCGACGCGATCTGCTTTTCCCGGTATGCTCTGTCTTACAAGGAACTCGAGGCCGAGACGTTATTAGGCAAGCGCCCGCCGGAACAGAAAGAAGAGATCGATGCCCAAACCAGACAAGATAAAGGGGGACTGATCGGCGCGGCCATGGTTTCCGATGCCTTTTTCCCCTTCCGCGACGGAGTGGATGTGGGCATCCGGCAAGGCGTCACGGCCGTCATCCAGCCCGGCGGTTCGATGCGTGATTTTGAAGTGATCGACGCCTGCAATGAGGCTGAACCAGCAGTGACGATGGTTTATACCGGCCAACGAGCGTTTAAACACTAGCCCGAAAGAAAACGCTTACCCACGGTATTTTTGACTATCCTAAATTTATTTTTGTGATATAATAGGCCAATCAGAAGAAGAAGTGATTGAGCTTAACTACTGGTTCGGACGATGTGATCAGCGTTGACGCCGGTGGCCCGGTTGCAGATCCTCCCCGCACTAAGACCTATCATGAGGCCATGTGAGCCTAAAGACTATGCCCGAACGGGAAGCCGAGAAAAAGTACGATCTCAGCAAAATTAGGGAACTTGTTACTAAGCCGCTGACAAAGGAAAAAGTTCCCCGGGCCGCCGCCGGCCGGGCGAGCAAGAGACCCCACCATGGGTCTTCCCCCGAAAAGATCGAACTGCTGAAAAAATGGGCGATACTGATAGTCTTTTCTTTGGGCGTGGCCCTGATTATTTCCCCCGAAGCCCTCTCTCCGCCTAAAGAATATGCTGTAGGCGATGTGGCCCTGGCCGACGTGAGAGCCACGGCCGGTTTCCTGGTCGAAGATAAGGAAACAACCGTTAAGCATCTTGCCGCAGCCAACCGCGCTGTCTTGCCCGTCTATGACCTTGATGATGAGGTCGCTCAGAATATTAAGAAAAGGGTTCTCCAGGCCTTTGAATTGATGCGGGAGCAAGTCTCCTCTGAGCCCCGAAAAACCTCGGCCAAACTCTCTCCGCCGGCCGCCCCGATCGACGCTAAGAATGCCGCATCCAAACCTGTACCGCCGGATCCTCTAGAGCAAAAACAACTCGGTCATTTGCTGGAAAAGGATGACTTCGAGACAATTTTGGGCGTCGAAATTGAGGATAATACCTACGAGTGGCTTATTGATGTCAAATTTGCACCGGAAGTTGCCGCTGAAATCAATAGACTGGCCTCCCAAACCTTAAGCCGGGGAATAGTGTCGAGCGAAGCCTCTTTGGTCCGGGATGTGAACAAGGGGATTATGCTGCGCGACCTCAAGACCGGGAAGGAAACCCTGGTCCAAGACGCATCCAGACTAATAGACCTGGAGCAGGCCCGGAAATACATCTCCGGGTTGGCTAAAAGCAGTATTTACCATCGGTTGCGGCCACACCGACGGTACATCGTTCAACTCGCCCAGTCCATCACCCAGCCTAACGTCAATTACAACCGAGACTTGACCCAAAAACGGCAGCATGAGGCCCAGCAGTCCGTTAAGCCGATATTTTATAGGATCAAGAAAGGTGAGATCATCGCCCGCGAAGGTGAGAAAATCACCGAAGATATCTTGGCCAAGTTGCGCAGCCAGGCCCAATCCAGGGCGCCCCACAGCTTCCTGGGCAAGATGATTGGAATCGCAGTCTTTTTAATAGTCTTGTTAATGACCATGTATCATTTTGGAACGTATCACATCCGCAAGTTCTCCGGCACCTCTAGAGATATCCTGTTTTGCCTGGTGACGATGTTTATTGTTTTTCTGACGGCGGTGCTGGTCAATTTTCTGGACAGTGCGGCCGGCAAAGCCATCCCGTTCTTACACTTCTCTTCGCTCATCTTTTGTATCCCGACTGCGGCGGTGGCCATGCTCGTCACTATTTTTTTGAGCATGGAAGCGGCCTTGATGTGTGGTGTGGTGACTTCGATCTTGATGGTTGTGTTATTGGAATACCGTCTTGACATGTTCGGGTATTTTATCGTCGGCAGCATCGTCGCGGCCATATGCGTCAAGCATTGCCGGGAGCGGAAGACAATGTTTAAGGCGGGCTTGATCGTCGGCCTGATCAATGTCTTATTAGTTATGACCCTGGGCCTTTACCGGGGCACCTTTCTTTCAGTCATCACGTTGGAGCGGATTGTTTTCGGTTTCATGGGCGGAATCCTATCGAGCTTTGTCGCCTCGGGATTGAGTCCTCTAGTGGAGATGTTTTTCGGATATACCTCGGACATCAAGCTGGTGGAGACGGCCAGTTTAGATAAGCCCATATTCAAAGATTTGATGCTCCAGGCGCCGGGAACTTACCACCATAGTATCATCGTGGCCAACATGGTCGAAGCCGCAGCCAAGGCCATCAGCGCGAATCATTTATTGGCCAAAGTCGCGGCCTATTGCCATGATATCGGAAAAATAAAGAAACCATTATACTTCATCGAAAACCAGATCAACGGAGAAAACAAACACCAGAAACTCGCTCCCTCAATGAGCAGCTTAATTCTTATCGCCCACGTCAAAGACGGGGTGGAGTTGGCCCGGGAGGCGAAACTGGGCCAGGCCATCATTGACATTATCCAGCAACACCATGGCACCTGTCTTATTTCTTACTTCTACAATAAAGCCCAGGAGCAACTTAAGCCCGGCGATACCATGACGATTAATGTCGAGGACTATCGTTATCCCGGGCCCAAACCCCAGACCAAGGAGGCCGGATTAGTCCTGCTGGCCGACCACGTGGAGGCCGCCTCTAAAACCTTAGTGGAGCCTACGCCGGCCCGGATTCAAGGCCTGGTCCAGAAAATTATCAACAAGGTTTTTTCTGACGGCCAGTTGGATCAATGTGAACTAACCTTGCGGGACCTTCACGAAATAGCCAAAAGTTTCAATAAAATATTAACCGGTATTTTTCATTCTCGAATAGAATATCCAGAGTCGGCAGCTAAAAGCGGCGGTAGCAAAAGAGGTCCAGATGGAGATCGCGATTCAAAATCAACAAAACCGGATTCGGATAGACCGGCCCCGCCTTCGGACGAAAGTGGAGAAAATCTTAAACGCCTTGGCATGTCCTGATGGGGAACTCAGCCTGGTCTTGACCGATGACCCCGGGATTGCCGAACTGAATGAGCAATATTTGGGCCGGACCGGACCAACGAACGTCATTTCATTCCCCATGCGGGAAGGGGAATTCGGGGAACTCAACCCTCATCTCTTGGGGGACGTGGTGATTTCTACAGATACCACGGTGCATGAGGCTGAACACGGCGGCCTGAAGACGGCGGAGCGGTTCGACCAACTTTTGATCCATGGCATCCTCCATCTCTTCGGCTACGATCACGAGGAAGAACAAGACGCGGCCCGGATGGAAGTCAAGGCCGGCGAATTGCTTTCTCTGATCCGCCGTCGTGCCGCTCGGATGACCCCCGGATTAGAGGATCCGATGAATCCGGAAAAAAAGTTGGAAGAAATGGGCCTGGAACTCCCGGAAGCGGTTAAGCCCCTGGGCGCCTATGTCCCGGTGGTGAGAACCGGAGCGTGGATGTTTGTCTCCGGGCAATTGCCCATGGTCAAAGGGCGGTTGGATTATTCGGGGCAGGTGGGGCGAGAAGTAACTCTGGACCAGGCCCAAGATGCGGCCCGGATTTGTGCCCTGAATGCCCTGGCCCTGGTTAAAGGGGAACTGGGCGAACTGGACAAGGTGCGGCGGGTCGTCCGGGTGGGTGGTTTCGTGGCCTCCGCACCAGGATTTAATCAACAGCCTCAGGTAATTAATGGAGCCTCTGACTTGCTGGTGGCCGTTTTAGGAGATCGGGGCCGCCATGCCCGGGTGGCAGTCGGAGTGTCGGAATTACCGCTGTCGGCGCCCGTGGAAATTGAGTTTCTCTTTGAAGTGGATTGAATGACCCTGAACAACTTCGGGAAGCATTTCGGCATCTCAACCCAGTGTCGTTGACTTAATGGGCAGGGCAATCGGGTCTGATTTTAATAAATGGCTAATTCCGATGAAGCCCCAACGGGGCGCTCTAAGTTAGCCCAGCGGCAATGCCCTGAGTATGGGCAATACATATATAAAAGACCATGGAACGTCAACATAAAATTGCCAGCCAGCCATCATTTTAGCCGTAATTATATATCGCCTTCAATGGAAATGGTTTTGGGGTCGGCTTGCCACCTGACCATCTTTCTGATACCTAACCAAATGTATTTCCCAGGGCGTTGCCGCTGGGCTAACCTAGAGCGCCCTTTCAGGGCTTATTCGGAATGGGCCATTTTTAAGAAGTTAGCATGACCGTCCAGCCTGAAGTTAATGACATTGCACCGCAACACGAAACCATTAACCCCGCAACACGAAACCCGTAACACTCGACCCGCAACCAGCCGGAAGGAGATGACAGGTGGAAGTAACGATTCCTCAATTCGGAGATCTGTCGTTGGAGTTTCTTGTCTTGGATTTCACCGGGACCTTGTCTATTAACGGGCGGTTGATTCCCGGGGTGGCCGAAAGATTGATCAAGATTTCCAGGTTACTCAAAATTTATGTCCTGACTGCTGATACTTTTGGCCGGGCCAGGGAGGAACTGGCCGAGTTGCCTTTGACGCTAAATATTATCACTGGACATGCCGAAGATGCCTTTAAAGCAGAGTTTGTCATCAACCTGGGCGCGCCCAGGGTCGTGGCCATGGGTAATGGCAATAACGACGTCTTGATGCTGAAAAAGGCCGGTCTGGGCGTGGCCGTGATTGAAGGAGAAGGCTGCTCTTCTGCGGCCATCATGGCTGCCGACCTGAGCGTCCGGAGCATCCTCGACGGGCTGGATCTGCTGCTGGAGCCCCTGCGGATCAAGGCCGGTCTGCGAAGCTGAACTGGTTACTGGTTACTTGTTGCTGGTTACTTGTTGCTTGTGGTGGAACTAACTGGAGACTGGTTTTCTCTGGAGAGTCGCTCATATCCGCATTGAGTAGATAGACCGATGCCTGATCGTTCACGGGCCTGGCCGGCCATCTAATAGGATATAATATACGTATATTTTAAACAAATTATTATCAGTATAGTCTTATTCCTGACTGGCTCTTGGGATGTCGTGATATTTTTTGCTTGCAGAAAAGCTTAAGATGATGCTATAAATTTTTAAAATTGATACCCCCGCAGCATCTGACCGACGGCCCCATCAGGTCATCCGGCCTCCCTGCTTACCGCCAGAGAGGCCAATGCTTCTACCCCCAGGCCTCGGTTGCAGGTACATGGTTGCATTTACCATGTCAGGGAGCTAACCGCTTCCGTACCGTCCCTCCAAGTTCTACCCTAAGACTTGGGCTCAAAGTCCTTCTGGGACATCATAGTACCAGGACCGGCGATGACATGCCTGTCCTATTTGTCTGTTTCGGCCTGAAACCGGCCTTTCCCCGGCCGCTGCCGCAGATCTAAGGCGCCTGGTTCTTATGACTGATTGTGTTACTCGCCTCAATAATTAACCCCGCAAGGTCGTGTGGCGCCACCGGTGCCCCCATGAACCGGCTAGTTCTTCCCGTGATGGACCTATGCGGAAGGTATCTTCTTTAAATAAGAACTTTATCTGCTGCTCCCGGCTTGGAGAAAAACTAACTTACATTAGCATGCGGAGATTTTTATTATGACCATGAACGAGATTTTGGACATGCTTTATGGAATCCTCCATACCACCGGCTTCTTGAATATGAGCTGGAAAATGCCAGTCATGTGGAGTATCGGTTGCCTCTTCCTTTACCTGGCCATTACCAAGAATTTCGAGCCGCTTCTCTTGCTTCCCATAGGTTTCGGCATTTTCTTGGTTAACTTTCCTCTTGTTCCACTCATGGGTTGGAGCCACGATCAGCCCCATCTGCTTGAGGCCTTTTATCACTATGGCTTGGAGTGGGAGATTATACCTTGCGTCATTTTTCTCGGTTTAGGGGCTATGACGGATTTTGGACCACTTATCGCCAACCCTAAGACGCTGTTGGTCGGCGCCGGGGCCCAGTTGGGAGTCTTTGTCACTTTCACCGGAACCATTTTGGCCGGATTCACGCTTAAAGAAGCTGCTTCCGTGGGTATTATCGGCGGAGCGGACGGCCCCACCACGATCTACCTGACCCAACACCTGGCCCCGCAACTGCTCGGCGCCAATGCCCTGGCCGCCTATTCTTATATGGCTATGGTCCCGCTGATTCAGCCGCCCATTGTGAAATGGTTGACCAACAGCAAAGAACGCACCATTAGAATGAAGCAATTGCGGCAGGTATCCCGCACAGAGAAGATTCTGTACCCTCTGATCACGGCCAGCGTTATCGCCTTGTTGGTCCCGTCGGTAATGCCTCTGATGGGCATGTTTATGTTGGGCAATTTGATGAAAGAATCGGGAGCGGTAGCCCGGCTGACCGAAACTGCCCAAGGCGCTTTGATGAATGTGGTGACTATTTTCCTGGGTGTGTCCGTTGGGGCCACCATGACGGGAGACAAGTTCTTGAGCTGGAAGCCCCTGCTCATCTTCAGCCTCGGCTTGCTTGACTTCGCCGTCTGCACCATTGGGGGTGTTCTGACCGTCAAGATCATGAACCTTTTCCTAAAGGAAAAAATCAACCCCTTAATCGGCTCGGCCGGTGTCTCGGCGGTCCCCATGGCCGCCCGTGTGTCGCAAATGATGGGCCAAAAATACGATAAGGGCAACTTCCTCTTGATGCATGCCATGGGCCCTAATCTGGCCGGTGTTATCGGTTCGGCCGCCGCCGCCGGGATGTTCATCGCCATGTTTGATTAATCTTTCTTGGTTTCCTGGCTGGTTAAGATGCGCCAATATTAATCCGTGGACCGTTCACGCAATTGCCTTTTCGGGGAGACAATATGAACAGATTGCTCGCATTAGTCATCATTTTCTTATTCTTTTTAGTCCCGGTCGTGGGGGCTGAGGAATTTCTTCAGGCCCCGGTGATACCGGGGGGCAAGGTTATTAACAAAACCGATGACCGGTTAGAAGTTCACTATAACTTGTCCCATAAAGAAGTAATCGAATTTTACCGCGAAGCTCTTAAGGATACAAAGGATATTAAGTTTCGGGAACGCAAAGATGAAACTTACATCGAAGATGACGGTCGCCTGCCCTGGCATTCCATCACCTTTCCCAAAAAATGCCCGGACGGCATTGTCGTGACCATCGTCAAAGACAACTGGACCTGGATTCTTGGGACTTTGTTTCTGCGGTTTATCGGTGTGTTTGTAGTTCTTTTAATCCTCTATCTGGCCATGGTCACATCCGGGGCCATCACCACAATGTTGTTGGCAAGGCCAGTCAAAAAGTCGCCTCCTATCGGGCGATAGTGACTAAGCACGAAAAATGACCCTCCTCAAAATAGGAAATGGGCTTTTTGGATCAAATAGATTCCGATCATCCCCAAAAAATACAGCCCGGGCGTAAAAGTCCGGGCTTTTTTGTCCTAAATGACCCACGCCACCTTAGAAGGCTCGTGGCCCTTTGCCACCACCTGGTGATGGAGACGAAGGAACACCTGATCCCAAATCTATCTTATTTACATTTCATCATTATAATGCTATCCTTAATATCGCCTCACCCAAATCATAATTGTAATGCGGTTTAAGCTCTCCGGAGCAAAGCACCTATCAGCTTGGGATACGCCTTACGTTTTACCGGCCTCGACCATCGGTCGAATAGACACCGTTCATGATGTTGGAAATGCGTCGGCCGCACGGGGCTGTACGAGTAGACCACCGTAATTTGGAACTTATTCTCAAAGACATGGAGATGACGGGATGAATTGGATAAACAGGTTTAGGTTGGGGACCAGGTTGGGCCTGGGATTCGGGATATTACTTGCGCTGATAGCTATTTTAGCCTGTATTGGGATTGCCCGGATATCATTGCTGGATGACAAGGTCGGTATGATCGTAAGGAAAGACATCCCCATATTGAGCCTGGTTTATGACGTCATGAAAAACTACGACACCGTAGCCCGTTCAGCCCGGAACGTGAACCTGACCAGCGACGATAAAGTCATTCAGAAACAGAAGGATAATTTTTTTAAAGCCAAGAGTATTCTCATAGATTCGATCAACAATTTAGAGAAAAAGGCGAATATTGATAAAGAAAGGGAGATTTTTTCAACTATAAAGGAGAATCTGAACCTGGCCGTTGAAAAATCTGAAAAGGGATTGGAACTCGGTTTGATTCACAAGAACGAGGAAGGAGCCAGAATAATAATTTTTGAAGTGCTGGCTCCCCAATCTAAGTTCCTTGAGGCCCTCGACGGCTTCGTGAAACGAGAAATGGAAGGCAGCCGCGCAGACGGTGAAGAAGCCGCGCAGGCTTCAGCTTCCGGGCGATTTTGGATTGTCTTGCTGGGTGTTGGGGCAATAATTGTTGGTGGTCTGATCGCTTTTGTCATTACCAGGAGTATAACTAAACCGATCAACCAGATTATCAACGGGCTGGCCGAAAGCGCCGGTCAAGTGGCTGCCGCATCACATCAGGTGTCATCATCTAGTCAGGAACTGGCTGAGGCATCATCGGAACAAGCGGCGGCCATCGAAGAGACCTCTTCGTCATTGGTAGAAGTTGCCTCCATGAGTAAGCAAAATTCTGATCACGCCAAGGAAGCGGACCGGATTGTAAAAGACTCGTCCAAGGGCATGGAAGAGGCGAATCGGGCCATGGATGAACTTACCAAATCAATGGGCGAGATTTCTCAGGCGAGTGAAGAAACCCAAAAAATCATTAAAACCATTGACGAAATAGCCTTTCAGACCAACCTGTTGGCCTTGAATGCGGCGGTAGAAGCGGCCCGCGCTGGGGAAGTTGGAGCCGGCTTTGCGGTGGTGGCCGACGAAGTTCGGAATCTGGCCATGCGGGCGGCCGATGCGGCCAGAAACACCGCGGCCTTAATTGAAGGAACGGTAAAGAAGATACACGCCGGGGTCACCTTGGCTTCAGCGGCCAACGATACCTTTGGCAAAGTGAGAAGTAGCGTTAGCAAGGTAAGTCAGTTAGTAAGCGAAATTGCCACCGCGTCGCAGGAACAAACGCAAGGCGTGGAACAAGTAAATCAAACCATGTCCATGATGGATAAAGCCACACAGCAGAACGCAGCCAGTGCTGAAGAAACCGCCTCCGCCTCTGAAGAGTTGAGCGCCCAGTCCTTACAAATGAACAGGTATGTGACTGAGCTACGAGGTGTTGTCGAAGGCCTTCGCCAATCTGAGGCAGATGTTCAAACCGGACCTTATGGGAAGAAATCACATCAGGCTGAAAGACAATCCCTGTCTCAGAAAAAGCCGGATGTGGGAGTGCCGAACAGGCGGGCCATAGGCTACAAACCGCCGGCCGGATCAAAATCAGCTCAAAAGATGCCCAGGGACCATGACGGGTTTAAAGATTTCTAAAATTACAATCAGGCGGCTGACTAATTTCAGCACCGAATGAAAAAGCACGACGCCGGGGGGCCCGGAGGATTTTCTGGTATTCCAGGCATAATCTAGGGCCTCAGGGTCAAGCTTTTTAACCATGCCTTGGCCCTGACCCGAAAATTCTGCTTGACACGACCAGGCCGCTTCAGGTAACATCTCTGGCCAACTGACTAAGGGTAGATCTTTGCTTGGATCCGGATTTCCGGACCGGGACTTGGAGCATCCCCCCAAAAAATGTGGGCTCCTGGTATCGGTCCCACAGGTTAATATGCAACTAATTGAAACAATTAACGAAATGTCCGAGGTGGCGACCGCTGCGGTCCGCCGGAATAAAACAATCGCCTTTGTCCCGACGATGGGATTTTTACATCAAGGCCACCTGAGCCTGATGGCCCACGCTCGAGGCCTCGCCGATATCCTGGTTGCCAGTATCTTTGTCAATCCCACCCAATTTGGCCCCAACGAAGATCTTGATCGGTATCCCCGCGCATTTGAGTCAGATTCCCAGAAGTGCCGAGACCAGGGAGTAGATTATCTTTTTTTCCCCCAGCCTCAGGAGATGTATCCTGACGGATGGCAAACTACGGTGAACGTCAGCCGGGTCACCGCTAATCTGTGCGGCAAGAATCGGCCCGTCCATTTTACCGGCGTGGCCACGGTGGTCCTGAAGCTGTTCAATATCATTAAACCCACCCTGGCGGTCTTTGGGGAAAAGGACTATCAGCAACTGGTCACCATCCGGCGCATGGTTAAAGATCTTAACCTCAAGGTGGACGTGGTCGGTCAGCCCACCGTCCGAGAGCCTGACGGCCTGGCCATGAGTTCGCGAAACGTCCATCTCTCTACAGAAGAACGGCGCTCGGCTCTGAGCCTGTCCGCCTCCCTGGCCCGGGCCAGGGATATGGTCGCGGCCGGGGCTCGGGCGACTGCTCCGATTATCGCCGACCTGACCGCGTTTATCTCCCATCACCCCTATACCAACCCAGACTATGTCAGCCTGGTTGATCCTGAAACCCTGGAAGACCTGAACGTGATCGAGACCAGAGCCCTCTTGGCCCTGGCCGTGAAAGTGGGGCAAACCCGGCTGATCGACAACTGTATCTTGTCGGCGGTCTAGTCCCCCGGCATCGTGTATTATTAACCAGCCCAGCCATTGACCGGGCCATCAAGACGCTGAGGTAAATATTTATGCAACGAATGATGTTTAAGTCAAAGATCCATCGCGCCACCATCACCGAATCCAACCTGGACTATGAAGGCAGCATGTCTATCGATGTCAACCTGATGGAGCTGGCCGACATTTTGCCCTATGAGATGATTCATATTTACAACATCAACAATGGGGCGCGTTTTGAAACCTACGCCATCGAGGCGGAGCGTGGTTCCGGGACAATCTGTCTTAACGGCGCAGCGGCCCGGATGGGTTGTGCGGGTGATCTGGTGATCATTTGCACTTATCAACCCATGGATGACGCCCAGGCCAAAAACCATCAACCCGTGGTGGTGAAGGTCGATAGCTATAATCACCCTCTCATCGATCATCAACAGCCCAGGATTGTCAAGGCATAGAAGCAAACCGGCATATTGCATGCACTTAACTCACACATAGAAAGCACCATATTCTGATGAGACCGACAAAAACGAAAAAGATTGCGGGAAGCGTCCTGGTCACCCTGGTCTGGATATTCACCGGGCTGTTTTTGTCCTGTGCCGCCGACAAACAGGAATTGCCTCCGGCCCCGGAGGTCGTGCTGAAAGACCTGGCCGGTAAGCAGGTCGGGCTGAAAGATTTCCGGAGCAAGGTGGTAATGGTTAATTTTTTTGCCACCTGGTGTGGCCCCTGCCGGATGGAAATCCCCCAGTTAATTAATTTTCATGGAAAGTATAAGGACAAGGGATTTGAAGTCATCGGAATTTCCCTTGACCCTAACCCTGCCGCCGTGTTAGAGCCGTTTGCTAAAAATATGAAGATTCCCTACCCGTTATTTTTGGGGACCCAGGACACAGCCCTGACTTTTGGTGGCTTTAGAGGTATCCCAACGACTTTTTTGATTACCAGAGATGGCAAAATTTTCAAGAAATACACCGGTGTACAACCTGATTCCATTCTGGAAAAGGATATCGTCGGGTTACTCTGATCCCCGCGGCCGAGGCGGCCGGACCAATCATTCCGCTTGCCCTATTCTTAACGAGCGTCGTATACAGGCGCGCCTGATCGTTTCCGTACATCAGTTTAAAAAACATAACGCAGAGGACGAAGAGAGAAAAAAGGAACCCGACATGGATACGTCCATTTCCGATTTGACCCAAACAATTGCGGAAGAATCAGCCTTAGTCACTGAAACAATTAGTGAAATAAGCAAGGTCATCATCGGCCAGAAGGCCTTGATCCAGAGATGTTACCTGAAGCGGC
>JADFXY010000410.1:0-3910 GCA_015233355.1 Deltaproteobacteria bacterium
TTCGCAGTATGTCGGGACGCGTTACGCTCTCGATTTTAATTATCTCGGCGCCGCATTGGCCCAACACGTTGGTAGCAATCGGTCCTGCCCCGACCCAGGAAAAATCGCAGACCACAATTCCTTCCAGAGCTTTTCTGAAGTTAGCCGACATGGACGATACCCTCCTTTGCCAATGCTTCTATACAACCGTCCGTATAGCCGAGTTCGCCTAAAATTTCGGCTGTATGCTGCCCCAGAGAAGGTGCCGTGTCTCCCAGCCGCCACTTCAAGTCGCCAAGTTCATAGGGAGCCCCGGGGTAGGTGATGTCGCCGGAGAGCTTGGGGTTATAGACGGTATTCCAGTATTTACGGTAGGCTAGTTGTGGATTCTCAAGCAAGTCCTTACCATTGCTGACCGGGGTGAGAGCCACTTTGTGGGCCTGCCCCTTCTCGTAAAGGGTCAGCTTGTCGTGTTTCATGGTGAATTCCTCGAATATACGACAGAATGTCTCGTACCCTTCCTTCGTGGCGCGATAGGAGTCATCGATCCATTTGTCATTATCGAAAACCTCCCATTCTTCTATTTGCTCTTCTTTCATCCAACCTACGAAAGGTTCCCACATGACCTTATTCTTGCCCATAATGGCGACGATGGCAATATAGCCGTCCTTGCAGGGATGAATTGTCGCCTCGCCGGCCACTTTACCTCTGCCGCGCCTGATAACGCCTTGGAGGTCCCAGTATTGGGCGGCATTTTCCAGGGCCATTCCGGCAGCTTCCAGGCAGGATACATCGACAAACTGGCCAATGCCGGTTCTTTTGGCGAAAAGCAGAGCGATTGAGCTGCCCACCGCGGCATAGGCCTCGGCCATCCTGTAAGCCTGGTTGTCGCAGGAGCGAACTGGTTTCTCATTTTCGATCCCGGCCAGGAAAAGAAACCCTCCCATGGCCGAACAGATCAGATCAGATCCCGGCATGGCTTTATACGGGCCAAAGCTGCCGAACGGAGTAATGGAGGTCTGGACCAGGCGTGGATTGATCGCACTGAGACGATCATAGGACATCCCCAATCCTTCCAGGTAGCCGGGGACAAAACTTTCCAGTAAGAGATCGGCCTTTGCACAAAGCTTAAGAAATATCTCCTGTCCTTCGGGTTTTTCCAGGTCCAGGGCCATTCCCCTCTTGCCTGCATTATAGTAAAGGAACTGGAGGCTGCGGTCCATACCCGGTTCATTCCGGTAGAACGGGCCAACCTGGCGCAATGGGTCCCCGGTCATCGGCTCCAGGTGAATCACATCCGCCCCCAGACCCGCGTAAAGCTTTGCGGCGTAGGGTCCCAATTCGCCGGTAAAATCCAGCACTCTTAAATTGCCAAGTGAATCATAAGACATTTTATCCATCACCTATCTCCTGAGATGCAAAACGCATCAGCCTGAATATAGACTTCTGCCCCCACATACATAAAGGACCTGGGCCGTGATGTATCCGCTCTGGTCATCGGCAAGGAACATGACGGCATTAGCGATATCATCGACGTCGCCCAGTTTGCCCGTAGGTTGTTTGGACAGGAGAAACGCCTTGTTTTTTTCCGGCAGATCATCCCATAAGGGAGTGTGGATCAGACCGGGGGCCACACAATTGGCGGTTACGCCCTTCCGCCCCAATTCCAGCGCCAACACCCGGGTTAACCCCACCACGCCGGCCTTGGCCGATGAATACGGCGCCTGCCCCGCTCCTCCGAGCCATGCCCGGGAAGCGATATTAATGATGCGGCCGTAATTTTGAGAAACCATGTGATTATGAGCAGCCTGGCTACACAAAAACGCCCCTTTCAGGTTGACGTTGATCGTGATATCCCAGTCGGCTTCGGTAAGATTTCGCAGCGCGCCGGCACGCTCCATCCCGGCGTTGTTAACGAGAATGTCCAGGCTGCCTAAAGTCTCGACTGTCTCATTCATCATCCTATCTACTTCGACCTTTTTCGTGATATCAGCTACTTTGCCGATGACGGCCAATCCTTCTTTTTTAAATTCGTCGACGGTCTGCTCCACATTATCGGCCACGATATCGTTGATAACGACCTTAGCACCGTTCTGAGCCATGCGAAAGGCCGTTTTTTTTCCGATACCGCTGGCCGAACCTGTGATCAGCGCGACCCTGTTTTCTATTCCCATTTCTTGACTCCGATTCTTTGCGAGTGAATAAACCCTTCATATTGACATAGAAAAATGGGCGCTCTTTCCTCCACACACAAAAAACATCTGTCCGGTGACGTAGTTGGACCAATCTGATGCGAAAAATCCCACTGCCCTGGCGACATCATCGGGACGTCCGATTCTTTTGACCGGCAGGGACTCGCCTATCTTTGCAGCTAGTTCCGGACTCATTTCAGATGTGGCCACGTCACCCCTGGCCACACAATTTACCGTCACCCCATCGCGTGCCGTCTCAAGAGACAGCGACCGGGTAAGTCCGAAGAGGGCGGATTTGACAGCCGAGTAACTAGATCGGCCGGGCCAGCCGATGTAATCAAGGCTGCTGATGTTTATTACGCGCCCGTACTTTTGCGCCTGCATTTTCGGGATTACCTCGCGGCAGAAGAAAAAGACCGGGTTAAGATTGGTCCGAATGCCTGTCTCCCATTCCTCATCCGAAGCGTCGCCCACAGGCTTGCCGAACCGAGCATCGGCATTGTTTATCAGAATGTCGATTTTACCATATTGTTTGATCACATCACCGACCAAACGTTTGACGTCGACAGAAGAGGTGGAATCCACCGGATTAGCCTCGGCATTACCGCCGCTTTCCCTGATCTGCTCAGCCAAAATGCTTAGTCTGGCATAATCGGTATCGCAAACAATTACCGTGGCGCCCTTTTGCGCCAGACGCACCCCGATCGCCTGGCCGACCTCGTCGCAGGCCCCGACCAGCAACGCAATTTTGTCCCTAACGACCTCCATTCCATTCTCCTTTCGTATATGCCACCTACCGGGTCGGAAACTTTTTTGCATCGGTTTACCAGCCCTTCACCAGCATGTGCATGGTGCATGCCGCGTGCTCAGTTCCAGACAATCCTCCGCCCGTCACGTGGGACATGGCGACCTTGGCGCCTTCCACCTGGTAGCCTTCGCATTCTCCTCTCAGTTGCTTTACATTGGCGGCAATTTGGGCCGCCCCGGAAGCACCGATGGGATGCCCGTATGAAAGCATTCCCCCCCTGGCGCTGAAGACACACTTTCCCCCATGAGTCGATTGGCCGTCCCTCAGGAACTGAAGCCCTTCTCCTCTTTTGCAAAAGCGCATGCACTCGTAATAAAGCAACTCGGCGATGGTGAAAGCGTCATGCAGCTCAACGATGTCCACATCCTCGGGACCGATCCCCGATTCTTCATAGAGCAAGTCACTGGTTGCCTCTGTGATATCGTCTCCGGTGATATCTCTGGGGCGGTTGTGATACGGCCCTGAGGTAACGACGGATCCCGCTATCCTGACGGGCTTTTCGATGCCGAGCTTTTTGATCATGTCTTTTGAGCAAACCACCACGGCGCCTGCCCCATCGGCAATCCCGCAGCATTGGTGCAAAGTCAGCGGATAAGCGATCATGCGCGATTTGACCACTTCCTCGATCGATACCGCTCCCTTAAACCAGGCGTATGGATTATTTGTTGCATGTTTTCTGTTTTTCACCGTGACCATGGCTAAATCTTCGATCGTGGCGCCGGTTTCATACATGTAACGCGTGGCGCGCATGGAGTATTTTCCGGTCATCACCGCGCCGTGGACGGTTTCGATGTCGTTCATGGCCGGCGTAAAGGCGGTCCCCGTCTCTCTGTGCAGAGAGTGGTTTTCGGCTCCGATGCCCAGCGAACATTCGGTGATGCCGTAGGCCACGTCTTTAACGGCCATATGCACCGCCATGCCTCCGGCCGAG
>JADFXY010000411.1:0-3907 GCA_015233355.1 Deltaproteobacteria bacterium
GGTCAACCAGGGCTCCCTGTGTACCCTGCTCAACCCTTACGGTCTGGCCGGCGGGGTTCTCTTTGTCTTACTTTTTCTGTTGCATGGCGCCTTATGGTTGGCTGTCCGGACTACAAATGATTTTCAGGCTCGAGCCGTGCGGCTGGCCGGCCGGCTCTGGTCCGTATTGCTGGTCGTGGCTGTTCTTTTTCTGGCCCTGTCTAGGGCATTTACTGATCTCTGGACAAATTACATGAATCATCCGGTGTTACTCCTGATTCCGTTCGGGGCGGTATGTTGTTTGTTGTGGGTCAGGATCAGCCTAGCCCGAAAAAACTGTCTGGCCGCCTGGGTCAGTTCGGCCGGGGTCATTGTGCTATGTACTATGTTCGGTGTAGTGGGCCTTTATCCCAACCTGTTGCCATCCAGTCTCAATCCGGACTGGTCGATGACTATTTACAATTCTTCCTCGTCTCCGTTAACCTTGAAAATAATGCTGGGGGTGGCCCTGGTGTTCGTACCCATAGTCATTATCTATCAATTTATGGTCTATCGCTTTTTTAGCTACAAAGTCACCCGGGAGAATGTGGCCGAGGAAGTCTATTAGAATAGATCACAAGAGGTCGATGCGAAGAGGGGCGCCCACCCCTCCCGCGTCCGATCTCCCCGGCTGATCTCCGATGCGAAAGAAAGATGGACATCGGCCGACCTGCCGGCGTTCAGTCTTACCGGGTGATAATACCGGGGGGAAGCTTGCCCGGCTGAGGGGAGGAGTCAAGATAGGGGTCGGAAGATGATTCCGGAGTTGACGGAAGGGAAGGGGCGTTTTTTCCCGGTGAAAGAGTTTTTGCCTGGTTAGTCTCATCAACCCATTCGTCATGCTTGGCTCCCTCCTTGGCCTGGAAGATTAAGCCCAGTTCTTTGGCCACGGCCAGGTAAGAACCCGTACTAAGACGGACTTCACCAAAAAATTCAACAAAAATAGCGGCTTTACCTTCCACCGGACAACGGCTTTCGCAGAAACCGCAACCGTTGCATTTTTGTTCCTCGACAAAGGGCACGGCGATGCGTTGACCGGGATGAGGTTGAAAGACGATGGCGTTGTAAGGACAGATTTCATCGCAAATTAAGCACTTGCGGTCCTGTTCCCAGGCAACGCACTTAGCCCGATTGATATTGGCTGTGCCGATCTTAGCATATTTTTTTTCTTCCACCGGCAACGGCCGGATGGCCGCGGTGGGACAAACCTGGCCGCAGAGATTGCAGTTTTGTTCACACCCATCCCAACGGGCCAATGTCCGGGGGCTGAACATCCCATATATTCCGGCCTCCCACCACACGGGCTGCAGGGTATTGGTGGGGCAAGCCTTCATACATTCGCCACACCGGATGCACTTGGCCAGGAAATCCGGTTCCGGTACGGCTCCCGGCGGGCGGACCAGATTGGTGTCTCGGAATCCTTGCTGCATTCCGGCTGCTTGGGGGTGGTGGATGTTGGTCATCACCAAAAAGGCACTGGTGGCGCCAACAGCGCATGATCCCAGCCAGCGCCGCCGGGTCAGGTCCAATGGGGTGCTGGTGACCGGGCTCCTCGTTACACCCGGACCGAAAGAGACCGCCTTGACCGGGCAGACTTCGGCGCATCTCCGGCAGGCCAGGCATTCGGTGTGGGCGGCTGACTTGTTGTCCTCATTAATGGCGCCCATGGGGCATGACCGGCGACACATCCCGCAATCAGTGCAGTCTGAAGATACGCGGCGTCGGATCCAGGGCTTCCGGCTGCCTAGAGCCATCAGAGCCCCGGCCGGGCAAAGGTATCGGCACCAAAAGCGGGGCCGAAACATTCCCAGCCAGAGAATACCTAAGACCAATGCCGCGATGAAGATGTTGGCGCTGAATACCCGGCTCTTGATTTCGATATAAACCCATTTGTCCAGGCCCAGGACAGGCATGACAGGCCGTAAAACGGCTAATCCCAGCCGCTCCAAAGTCAGAATCAGCGGGTGGATGATCAGCCCGTAGAATCTGGTTATCAGAGACAAAGGGGAAAACCAGGACACCCAAGACACACCGGCCAGGCAGGCGGTCAGGAGGCCGATCAGGATCATGTATTTCAGCCGACGCCAGTCATCAAAATTACGGGTTGCCCCGCCGGCCTTGACCTTTTTCCGGCCTCGCCCCTTAATCAACCGGTCCGCCAGATCCACCGTGACGCCCATGGGGCAAACGTAACCACAGAAAAAACGGCCCAGAACCAGAGTCAAGGCCAGGATCAACACCCCCCAGCCCATCCAGGCCGCCCATTCCCGGGCTGCCACAAAAGTGCTCACTGCCGCCAATGGGTCGAGCTTCAGGAACAGATTGACCGGGACCCACCCGGCCAAAGGGAGGGTGGCCGACCAAAGTAATATGATGAACAGACCAAAGGTGACTGTTTGAATTAGCCGTTGAAAACGCATTTAGGCTTTAACCTTAGTGATGGAAAACTTATCGACATCAATCCGGCCCACTTTCCTCTCTCCGGCCTCTTTGATATGCTTAATCTGGTCAGGGGCAAATTGTTTACCGTACCAGGTTCCGATGGACACCGTGTAGGCGTCTGCCGCGACCATGTCCGTGCAGGCAATGACCTTTTCCGGTTTGATCACATCACCCGGACCGCCGGGACCACCCGTGGTTAACATCCGGGTCGCGTCAATGACAGTCAATTTGGGCTTGATCACGGTGGCGAGATCCACAATGGCCGAGTCAAGGCTGTACTTGGAATGCCAGGACCGGCGGTCATAGATTATCCCCATCATGCCCTTCATGGACAGGCTGACACCGGCGGAACTGTGAGACTTGGCTACCGGAGCCGCAATAAACGTATCCGCATCCAGGACGTCTTTGAAAACCATGGCACTGGGCAGAGTGCTGTGGTTGGGTATATCTACCGTTTTGAAAAAGCGTTCCTCGGTTAATACCAACAAGAGGGTATTGGGCATACCGGCCAGGGCGGCGCGGATTCCCGAGCGCTCCAGGCAATCCTCGGCCCGGCGCAAGGTATTGTCGAGCACCATCACCTTGGACGCTCCTGCCGCCCAGCACATCTCGACCAGAGCCTTAACCACTTCCGGATGAGTCGTGGTGGCCATTTCCGGTGGGTTGCTGAAACTCATATTCGGTTTAATCACGACCTTGGCGCCCTTGGCCACAAATCGTTCCATCCCGCCCAGACCTTTGACGGCAGCCCGGGTAGCCGGACCAGGCGCTCCAGATGCCTCGATCAGGGTTGGCTGCTCTCCTCCTAAAACCACATCGCCCAGCAACCCCGGTCCAGCTAAACAGCCGGCCGCGGCCAACCCCAACCCGGCTCCTGTCTGATAAATGAACTCTCGTCTGTTGATAATCCTTTTCGACATGTCAACCTCCGGTGAGTGGTGTCCTGGAATAATCACTTTACATGAAATTCATACTTGTTGCTCGGTTACTGGATTCTTGTTTCTGGGTTTTTGTTGAAGACAACAAGTAACGAGCAACTATACTTCTTGGTGCTCGCTGCCACTGGGCCTGATTTGTTGAGGCGTTGCGGCTGGCTTCGGTTTATGTTTTCTGATACGTCGCTTTTTTGCCGGAGGCGTGGGAGCAGTGGCTACGCCCGGAGCCTCTTCCCTCGGAGGGCGTTTAGGTGAGGATTGTCGCCGTGGGGGAGCGGCGGCCTTCCTAAGAGGTTTTCGTCCTAATCCTATCCGTTTTCCTCCGAATCGTCCCTGACCGAGTTCCGGGGCCAGGTCTTCGCCCAGCATAGACTCGTCGGCGATCTCATAAGGGATCGTCTGCCCGATAAATTTAAGCATCCCCTCCAGGCCGAAGACATAATCTTCACAGGCCAGGGTGAAGGCTTTACCACTCTTACCCGCTCTGGCTGTCCGGCCGATGCGGTGGACAT
>JADFXY010000412.1:0-3897 GCA_015233355.1 Deltaproteobacteria bacterium
TTCTGACCCGGCTGAAATCACGGTTCAAGATCGCCAGGGTCTTTTCCATCTTATCGTTAAGTTCGTCAAATAATCCGTCAATCACTTTCTTCTCTCCTCACCACGGTCCCGATATCCGACCCGGTAATGATTTTAACTAGATTTCCTGGGGTAGTCAAATCGAAGACGACAACCCGGAGGTCTCCGTCTTTAGCCAACGAGATGGCCGTGGTATCCATGACCTTGAGGTTGAGGGCAAGCGCCCGGTCATAGGTCAGGCGGTTAAACCGCCGGGCTGTAGGATTTGTCACCGGGTCTGAATCATAGATGCCGTCTACCTTCGTCCCCTTGAATAAGGCGTCGGCCCGGACTTCCAGAGCCCGCCGGGATGCTAACGAGGTACTTAAAGAACTGAAGAAAGACAAGGTAATCTCTGAAGACGAATTGTTTAAGCATCAGGAAAAAGTTCAAAAATTGACTGATGGCTACATCAGCCAGGCGGACAAAGTATGTGCCGATAAAGAAAAGGAAATCATGGAATTTTAGCCGGTCTGATGCGTCTAATTTTCTTTCAGGTTTGAGGCCCCGTGAAGAGTATTGCAAACCAAAATTCTATTCCAGTGCATCTGGCCATCATCATGGATGGTAACGGCCGGTGGGCCAAGCAACGCGGCCTTGACCGAATTGCCGGGCATCGTGAAGGCGCCGAGTCGGTCCGGACAATAGTCCGAGCCAGCCGGGAAATCGGCATCAAATACCTGACGTTATATGCCCTGTCCATCGAGAACTGGCAACGGCCGAAGATAGAAATAAAGGCTCTGATGGCCCTGTTGGGCCGATTCCTGAAATCCGAACTGGACGAGATGCTGTCGAACGGCATCCGGCTAAATGTTATCGGCCGGTTAGATGACTTACCGAAAGGGATCAAGCGCCGGTTGAAACAGACCATGGATCAGACGGCCCACAACCGGGACATGGTCCTAAATCTTTCCTTGAGTTATGGCGGCCGGGACGAGATTGTCGATGCGGCCAAAAGAATCTCCCTTCGAGTCAAAGAGGGCGCCCTGACCCCGGAAGAGATTACGCCGGAGATATTTTCCGCCTTTCTGTATACCCACGGAATGCCTGACCCTGATTTGCTGATCAGGACCAGTGGGGAATACCGGGTGAGTAATTTCTTGTTGTGGCAAATCGCTTATGCTGAACTCTACTTCACCACCACCCTTTGGCCCGATTTTCGCCGAGAACAACTGCTGGCCGCCATTGAAGATTTTCAGCAGCGAGAAAGACGATTCGGGATGACCGGGGAACAGGTGGCCATCGCCCGGAAAGAGTAGGGGAGATCAATTTGAACAGATTGACCACGGCGTTGATTCTGGTAGCCTTTTTGATCGGGGTGGTTTTTTGGGTGCCTCTGCCTATTTTTGTGGGAGTGGTGGCGGTGGCGATCGGGGTTGGGCTACACGAGTACTTTAGCCTGGTCTTGAACAAGCGGGATGCGGTTTTAAGAAGAATTGGGTTAGGCGCCGGATTAATGGCGCCTTTGTTTTTTTGGGTCAAGATGACCAACGGGCCGTGGCTGGGTCTGGTGGCGGCCTTTTTACTGGTCATGACGCTCATCCTTTTTCTTCGGCCGCCTTCGCGGGAGCTTCCGGCAGATCTGGGCAAGGTTTTTTTCGGAGTGGTCTATGTCGGGGGATTTTTGTCCAGCATTATCGGGCTGAGAACCCTGCCGTCGGGACCATACTGGGTCTTGCTGGTCTTTGTCATTACGGCCTGCACTGATACGGGGGCCTACCTCACGGGTCGGACTATTGGAAAACACAAACTCATGCCGGCGGTGAGTCCGAAGAAGACGGTGGAAGGGGCGGTGGGCGGTTTGATCGCGGCCCTGGTGTGCGCCTTGATCTATCGTTCTCTATGCCTTCCGAGTTTGTCGGTAAAACACACCGTGATCATGTCCTTGGGGCTGTCTATCTTGGGCCAATTGGGCGACCTGATTGAGTCGATGCTCAAGCGGGCAGTGGGCGCCAAAGACTCGGGCACCATTTTTCCCGGTCACGGGGGCCTGCTCGACCGGCTGGACAGCGCGTTGCTGGCTCTGCCGGCGGCTTATCTGTATATAACGGGCGTGGTCAGACCCGGCTGAGGTGTTCTGTTGCTTGTTACTTGTTGCTTGTTGAAGTCACCGAGCAACCAGCATCGAGCAACAGCACCGATCTTTATTTTAATGCCGGATTAGTTTTTTCAACTTGACTTATTAATCGTAGTTTGTTAAGTTTCGCCTATTTTACACGGAAGTTGGATCAAGGGCGCCGTCACTTTTTAAAATAGCGTGTGACGATAAATAGTTATGCTGGGCGGACGAATTTTTGTTTTCATGATTTGGGGCCCGCCAGGCATTTATGACCGCCAAGAGTGGCGCCGTCTATCATTTGCGGACGGAGGCTTCAAAAAGCTCACGCCGCATAGTTGAATTGGTGGGTTCATGTTATCTTTTTTCATGTGAACCCATTCACATGAGGTGAACCGAAGGCCCAGCCGGCGATTTAAGCAGTAATAAGGCAGTATCCTCCGGATGGGCTTTAATCTGCCTTAATCTATGAATTATTTTCACCTAAGGAGGAAACATTAATGATCAAACCCCATGGCTCTGATAAACTTAACCCGCTTTATGTTATGGACGACGCCAAGCGCGCCCAGCTCATCAAAGAAGCGGCCAGTCTGCCTTCCTGATGGATGTACAGCAAGACACCTGAACCTTCCCGCTCGATGGTTTCCAGGGCTGCATGCAGTTGATCACCGCAGTCGCACCGGAGAGATCCAAAAACATCGCCGGTCAGGCATTCGGAATGGACCCGGACCAGGACATCCTTGTCCGGAGAAATGGCTCCTTTGTACAGGGCCACATGCTGATAGTCATCAATATCATTGTCATAAGCTACGGCGTTAAACCGGCCGTATTTGGTGTTTAACACGGTCGTCGCGGCCCGATGGACAAAGGACTCGGTCCGCATCCGGTAGGCCACTAAGTCGGCGATAGTGGCGATCTTGAACCCGTATTTCTCGGCAAAAATCTCCAAATCCGGCATCCGGGCCATAGTCCCGTCGTCTTTCATAATCTCACAGATCACGCCGGCCGGTTTAAGCCCAGCCAGCCTGGACAAATCCACCGAACCTTCCGTCTGTCCGGTGCGGACCAGGACCCCGCCCCGTCTTGCCCGCAGCGGAAATATCTGCCCTGGTCGAACCAGGTCCTCGGGTTTGGCCTCATCGGCCACCGCGGCCAAAATGGTCGTTGCCCGGTCCCGTGCCGACATTCCCTTAGTCACGCCTTTTCTGGCCGTAATGGAGACAGTGAAGGCCGTTTGAAATGGAGATCGGTTATCCCGGACCATAATGGGCAGCTTCAATTTTTCCAATTGATCCGAAATAAGAGATAGGCAAATCAGGCCACGGCAGTACTTGAGCATAAAATTGATGGCTTCCGGGGTCACCTTTTCTGCGGCTATGGTCAGGTCGCCCTCGTTCTCCCGGTCTTCATCGTCCACCAGGATGATCATCTTGCCATCTCGGATATCTGCAATGGCCTCCTCAATCTTGGCCACACCCATAATCTTTATCCTTTCTCTCTCGTTGTTTGTTGCTCGTTACATGTTGCTCGTTGCTCGTTAATGTCATTGACTTAAGGGTGCGGACAAACGAGCTAATTTTTTTTAAAATAGACCATTCCGATTAAGCCCCAACGGGGCGCTCTAGATTAGCCCAGGGCAGTGCCCTGGGAAATACGACATGTTACGTGTCAGCGGGATGGTCAGGAGGTCGGCCGGCCCCCAAAATCATTTCCTCTGAATGGAATGTCCGGCTACGGCTGAAGTACGGGATTGCCGGCGGTTTTATGTGACTATTACATGGTTT
>JADFXY010000413.1:0-3897 GCA_015233355.1 Deltaproteobacteria bacterium
CGGCAAGTAGCCCGTCTGAGTTGATCGAGGGCATGGTGTTGCATATCAAGGAAGGAGTCGCATTGGTCAGGAAGACAACCGAGGCGTTCTCGCGAGTAGCCGCTATCGTGGCCAAGGTGAAGGAACTGATTGGCGAAATCAACCTGGCGTCCCATGAACAAACCAAAGGGATTGAGCAGATCGTTCAAGCCATGGCGGATATCGAAAAGGGGACACAGGCGACCGTGGCCAACTCTGAAAGAAATATTGCGGTTTCCGAAGAAATGACGGCCCAGGCGAGGGAAATGGAAGGTACAGCAGAAAGATTGGTAATATTAACAGGCAAAAGCAATGATAATAGCGGCGGGAAGATACAGGAAACAGAAGGACTGTATAAAAGTAATTCCATTGCGGCTCCGCAGGCTGCACCGTGCCTGCTTCAAGCTGTGAGGCATGAAAAGGGCTGCGATCGAGACGGTGAATTTAATAACTGAAATCTTGAAAGAATACGGAGACGCCGTTCTCGCCTAGGCAACGAGGTGAATCCCGTTCCTCATAGAGCAAGATTGTGGAAGTATGGGTAAAGGCGCGCAGGGGTGGACAGCTTTTTCTAATGGAAGAGGGAGATAGTCATGATTAGTTTTTCTGTAGGAAAGATTTCTAAAGTGTTAACGAGATTCATTTTGATCTCTGCAGCCGTTGTGTGTTTGAATTCATCTGCAGTGGCCCAAACGAACCTGAAATGGACTGGTTGCGGTATCACCAGAACGGCGTTTATGAGTGAGGCGGTTAAAGCCTATGAGAAAGAGACAGGGGGGAAAGTCTCCGTATCTTTATCTAGCGGCGGTGCGACCAAGGGTATTAGATTTGCAAATTCGGGAATGGCAGATATGGGCGGCACCTGTCGCCCGGCCCTACCGGACAAGTTTCCGGAGGAGGAATTGGGAGTCCTGCTCACCGTGGTGGCCTGGGATGCTGTTGTGGCTATAGTTAACAAGGCTAATCCGGTGAACGCCTTGACCACTGACCAGTTGAAGCAGATATTGTTAGGTACAATAACGAATTGGTCACAGGTTGGCGGCCCCAACCAGAAGATCCTATTTTTCGATAGAGAAGACAATTATAGCGGTGTCGGTTTTGTGAGCAGGATTATGTTCTTTAATGATGTGAACACCAAGTATACCAAGGCGGCTGAAGCTCTCATGAGCAGTGGTCCGTTGGAAGAAAATGTGGAACAAAACCAATGGGCCATAGGGATCACCGGGGTCAGCAGCGCCAGAAAACGATCTTTGAAAATTCTGGCCCTTGATGGGATAGACCCGACTGTGGGGAATATCTCCTCTGGGACGTACACCGCATTTCGCCCGCTCTATATTGCCACCAAGGGCAAACCGGAAGGTGAGGTGAAGAAGTTTCTGGACTGGTTGATCTCTGAAAAAGGGCAGGCCGTTGTAGAGAAATGCGGGACGGTTTCACTGAAGCAAGGTGCGGGATTAAAGGCAAAATATAAATATTGGTTACATACGGATCGTGTCGTCAACTTCAGTTCCTTGTAGGCGCTGGTAATGTAAAGTTGTTACTCCCATTGTTAATCTAACCCAATTATAATTTATAGTTAGGTGAAAGGATGCCTGCCCCGGAGATAGTCAGCCTGGCCCGAAAAACGGTTGGCACCGATTATCTGGTCCAGCCGCTGTTAGTCAATCATCCACGGTTGGATGACTTTGGCCGGGGCAAGCTGGTCACTCTGCGGATCATCACCATGCTGGAAAAACCGGGGGGCAGGCCCATACCGCCCTATAGGTGCTCAAACAGCGTCGTATGACGACCGAGGTATTCAGGGAGAATGACGTACAGAGGAAGTGATCATGGACGAAAGACGCTTGCGTAACGTCTTGCTAGGTCTGACCTGGGAGGCGCGTTACCGCAAGGGAGAACACCTTACCGAACGGGGGCATTTTCTGCCCCGGCTCAAGACCATTGACCCGGATTTTGCCGAGGCCTTCCAATCTCTGAACCTGCCTGGCCGGAGGTTGCTGGATATCGGCTCCGGGTTGGGGGACCAGGCTATTCTCTATGCCGATCTGGGCTTTGAGGTGACCGGGACGGACGTTTCAGAGACGTCCCTGGCCGAGGCGCGGCGTCGAGTTGCGGAAGATGGGGCCGGGGTGTGTTTCGTGGTCGATGACATCCTCATGACGCGGCTGACCGGGCCATTTGACCTGGTTACCGACCGGGGCTGTTATACCCTGACGTCCGTCGATGTCCGTAACGATTATGCCGCCAACGTGTTTCGGTTGTTACGGCCCGAGGGATATTTTTTACTAAAAACCGACCGGAAGAAGACGGACGAACAAGACGCCAGGATCGAGGCCCTGACTCCTTACTTCAATCTCATCGAATCAAAGGAGACATGCTACCAGGGAAATGGTGAGAGACAGGTCAAGGCCTGGTTTCACCTCCTTGAGCCGCGCCGTGATTATACCCTCTTGCCACAAGAAAAGATTAGTACGTGAGCGCGATCTGCGGAATCTTCTACTTTGACGGACGAACTTCTCCTGATTCGGAGACATCCCGAATGAATGGGGCCCTGGCCTTCCGCTGGAAGGACCATGACGCGTTTAGGTACTATTCTTCTGTTTCCAAAATCATTTGGTCAAAATCTTTCGGACAACTCCCGGAGACGCCGTTTTCGTCCAAATCCGCGCTGGACACGGTGGTCATCCCATTATCTGGATCCCGCTGGAACCAGTGGAGCTTTATCATCTCCGGGTCTAGATCGCCCCTGGCCACCAGGGTTTGAATCCCCCTCAACAGCAGAGAACTATGGGTTTCGGCCACAATCCGGACGCCGCGTTTGACCGCCTCCACCAAAATTTGGGCCAGAGCCATCTTCGCCCTGGGGTGGAGATGGATTTCCGGTTGCTCCAGATAAACCATTTGTCCCGGCTCCGCGGCCAACAATGCCACCAAGACCGGCAAGACCTGTGAGACCCCCAATCCCACGTCGGCCAGGTTAACCATATCTTTGCTGCTGGTTTTGGTTTTCTTTGGTGATCTCCCGACCCGCAATTCGATCAGGGTGTCGCTCAGGTACTTCGCCTCAACCTTCCAGGTCAGCCCCATCATCTCCAACCAGTTGCTTAACTGATACAGCCTCGCATCCCTCAACATCTGCCAGTCAGCGATCATATCGGCCATATAATGTTCAAAGGTGCCGGGAAAATTTTGGATGTCATCATAGGCCGGGTAGGCCCTTTCCGGGTTTCCCCGCAGGCCGGGAAGATGAATCAACCGGGTGAGGTGTGGTTCTATTATTTGTTCAGGCCAGCTTAGTTGAAACCGGAAACTCCCATCACCATAGAGGAAACTTAGAAAGAAACGGTTTTGGACTACTTTCCAGTTGAAATCGAATCCACCGTCCCTGACTATGCCTCCTTCTGTCTTGTAACTTGATGGAATAGCAAGATATATTTCTTCATGTTTCATGCCGGGCCTCATAACCATAGATTCGACTCCATGTGAGACCACTGTTTGCCGGACCTCAACGCCGCGTTTGCTGCCCTTCTTGGCAAATTTGAGATTAACAGAAGATCCGCCGGCTTCAATTTCGATCTGGAAGGAATTCGTGGGGACACCTTTTGTTCCTTTGGACAGCACCTGATCCACGGAAGTAAACCGCACATTGGGACCATCCAGCAGCAGCGGCCCGGGATCGTTATCGGCCTCCAATGTTTGTTTGAGCAGGAGTAACGGCTGCATCATACTTGATTTACCGGAACTGTTGGCCCCGGCCAATATGGTCAGGGGCCGGATTTCGATCCGGGCAGGTTCGGTAATGGATTTAAAGCCGCCCACGGTCATGGCCGTGATGCCGTCCGGGCCTTTTGCGGTTTTCGTTTTCATCGGAGCCTCAAC
>JADFXY010000414.1:0-3897 GCA_015233355.1 Deltaproteobacteria bacterium
TCAATGTGGCCCTGGGTCATCTTGGGGCTATCATCGGTGAGACCTGTCCCGACGAAATACTGAACCGGATCTTTGATTCCTTTTGTATTGGGAAATAGCCCATGCCGGCAGAGACCAAAAACAGCGAGTTAATGCGGCAAGCCGCGGCCTGTCTTGACCTGAATCTGACCGATGAGACACTGGACAGGTTCATGGTTTACCTGGCTGAGCTTAAAAAATGGAATAAAATTGCTTCATTGACTTCCATTACCGGCGACCGGGACATTATTTTAAAGCATTTCATTGATTCCCTGACCATTCTTCCTTTTTCTACGGCGGCTGACAACCTGGCCGACTTAGGCGCGGGGGCCGGTTTCCCATCATTCCCGTTAGGAATCGTGGCGCCTGATCTGGCAATTACAGTCGTCGAGTCTTCGGCCAAAAAGATAAACTTTCTCCGTTACGTCAGCGGCTTGCTGGGGCTAAAAAAAATAAGGCTTATTCACGGTGATATATTTCATCCTCCTCCCGGCTTGCCGGGTCATGAGTTAGTTACCGCCCGCGCCCTGACCGCTCCCGAAAAAATGTTTACAATCTCTCAGCCATATCTGAATCCCCATGGCCGTCTGATCATTATGGCCGGTCCAGGGGCAAATGTGAACCACTTGTCGGCCGGGGCCAAACCGTTCAAATTGGTCACCCACCTCCAGCTATGCTTGCCGATTTCCGGAGACAAAAGACAAATTTTTGTTTTTTCTACCGAATAATGCAGATCCCGGATAACCCCATGATCGGAGGAATCAATGTTTAGAAAAAAACTTCAACCGGTGCTCTTGGTCTTCGGTTTGGTGACTTCTCTGTTGTTCTTGGCGGCCTGCGGCGCTGGAGGCGATACTCCGGCCAACTCCTCGGGAGAACCCAAATGGTATATCAGCTTTACCGGTGGTAGCAATTCAAGTTCAATCAACAACATCATGATTTACAGCCAGGACGGAACAGCCAAAGGTAAGGCCCTGAATGAGAGCGGCTTACCGGCCGGTGTTACTTTGAAGGAACTACGCGGCTTCACCTTTGGTCCCGACGCTAATCTCTACGTGGTCAATGCCTATAAGGACTATAGCCAGGTACTCCAATTTAAAGGCCTACTTAATGCTAACGGCCAGTACGATTTCAGCAAGGTCTTTGTGCAGCACTCCTCCAGCCTTAATCCCGGTCTGGATCACCCTTTGAGCGCAGTCTTCAGCTCTGACGGAAATCTTTACCTCTCCAGTCAGGATACAGATGTTATTTCACGCTATTATGGCCCGAAATCAACAATATTTGAACCTGCCCAGCCCATGAAGTTGCCGTCCGCCCTCGTGGGAGTTGGAAACTTTTATCCAGGTACCTTTGTGCCGTCATCAACCCAAATGCAGAATGGCCTGAAAGCCGTCCAGGATGCCGCGTTCGGACCCGACGGGAATCTCTACGTAGCCGACCGGGATGACAACAGTGTCAAAAAATATGACGGACAAACAGCCGCCTATCTTGGCAAGATCGTTTCCGACAAATTGATTCAGCCGATTCATCTGCTCTTCAGCCCCGCAGGCGACTACCTCTACATCGGTAGTTCCGGCCGCGATGCAGTTCCGAGATATAATTTGAAAACCGGCCAAGTGGAAGACTTCATCACCCCCAAGTCGGGCGGTTTGTCATCGCCGTCCGGGCTGGCCTTTGGTCCGGACAAATACCTTTATGTGGCCAGCCGCCTGACCAATCAGATTCTTCGTTACGATGCCGCCACCGGCAAACCGGATCAGAAGCCCTTCATCGACGGATTAAAGGACAATCCGGAATTCCTGGTCCTGGTCAACAATTAGCATCCCGAACTGAAAAGTATCGAACCCGACTCATCCGCCGCGCCGAGGTGCGGCAATAACCTGGGAGGAACTCATGCCGGAGCAGAGGCAGGTGGTTTACCTTATTGACGGCAGCTCATACCTGTACCGGGCCTTTTACGCGGTTAGCAACCTCACTGCGCCTGATGGGACACCAACCAATGCCGTCATGGTTTTCGGCAATATGTTGTTAAAGATATTGAAAGAAAAAAAACCAAAACATATCGGCGTGATCTTCGATTCTCCCGAGCCATCCTTTCGGAAAGATATTTATCCGGATTACAAAGCCAACCGCAGCACAATGCCTGAAGATCTGGTTGTCCAGATCCCCGTCATTCTTCAACTCATAGAGCTACTAGGCATTTTCCATCTTGCCCGGCCCGGCTGGGAGGCAGACGATATTATCGGGACGCTGGCCGCCCGAGAAGCCGCGGCCGGAAAAGAAGTAGTCATTGTCTCTGGGGACAAAGATTTTATGCAGCTTATTTCCCAGGACATCCTCATGTGGGACGGCCAAAAAGACCTGTGGCTCGGCGAGGCTCAAGTAGTCGAAAAATTGGGCATCCGGCCGGATCAAGTGATCGATTTCATGGCCTTAACCGGCGATACCAGCGACAATGTGCCGGGTGTCCCGGGGATCGGTCCCAAGACGGCCCAAAAGCTGATCGAGTCTTTCGGAACGCTGGACGCCATATACCAGCACCTTGATCAGGTCAAGCCCGAACGCCAGCGGGAGTTACTATCCAGACACAAAGATATTGCCTATCTGTCCAAAGACCTGGTGACTATCCGGACCCAGGCGGAGATTGATGTTGATCCCGGATTGCTTTGTCCCGGCCCCAGAGATAACCGTGGACTGTTGGATGTTTTCTCCCGCCTGGGGCTAAAGAAGCTGGCGGCTGAGCTGGCCACAGAACCGGGCGAACCGACGGAACCGCCGAAACCCGAAAAGGGGCCGGACTGTCTGGTCATCCAAAACAATGCCGAACTAAGATCTTATCTGGACTCCATCCGGGAAGCCGACCGGTTGATTTTCTACTGTGCCGGTGCTCCCGGTCCCAAGGCAGCCGCCATCCCGGCCGGTCTGGCCCTCATGGCCGATTCCAGGATGGTGTATGTTCCCTGGCCGTGCGACCAGGATTCGGTCGTCCAGCTCCAAAATCTGCTGGGTCAACCGGCGCTGCCCAAGGCCAGTCATGACATCAAGGCTCAATGGCCGCGGCTGGTCCGAATGGGGCTTCTTCCGGGCGGTCCGCTGGACGATTTAATGGTGGCTTCCTACTTACTCGACCCGGAAACAAGGTTACACGACATCACGGCCATAGATGACCGGTTAGCTCCAGACGGTGATCAACCGCGCCGGCAGTTGGCTTTGCCCTTAGCTCAGGATACTTCTCCCAAAACATCTGCCCCTATGGCGTGTGCCGCGGCCCAGGCCGTCAGCCGCCATTTTGATCAGAAGGTCAAGGAACTTCAGGCCCAGAACTTATATGACCTGTACCGTCGGATCGAAATGCCCCTGGTCCCGATTCTGGCGGAGATGGAATCTACGGGGGTTTTGCCGGATGCGGACTACTTGCGGGAAGTCTCTGTGGATATTGACCAGAAGCTGAATGACCTGGAAAAAGAAATCCACCTTCTGGCCGACCAATCCTTTAACATCAATTCATCAAAACAATTGGGATTTATCCTGTTCGACAAGTTGGGTCTACCGCAACAAAAAAAGACCAAGAAAAAGACCGCCTATTCCACCGATGAAGAAGTCTTGGAGTTGTTGGCTCCTCTCCATCCCCTCCCGGCCAAGGTCATGGACTACCGCGGTCTGGCCAAGTTGAAATCCACTTTTGTCGACGGTCTGCTGGCCGAGATCAATCCGGCCACGGGCAGAATTCACACCACTTATAATCAAACGGTTACGGCCACGGGGCGGTTGAGTTCCAGTCAACCCAATCTGCAGAACATCCCGGTGGGTGACGAACACGCCCACAATATTAGACGCGCCTTTATTGCGCCGCCGGGGCAGGTGATGTTGTCGGCCGAC
>JADFXY010000415.1:0-3887 GCA_015233355.1 Deltaproteobacteria bacterium
AACTGGTTATATGACCGCCGGAAGGTGGTGCCGATCCATATCAAGGTTACTTGCGGACCCCATTATTACCGGGTCATGCGGCAACGGGCGGCTCAGGACGGTGAACCGGTGGATATGAACACCTTTGGGCTGGATGCGGTAACGCGGGGATGTTTAGGCGGGGTGGCCTTTTGCTTTATCTCCCATGTGGGTCGGGTTCAACCTTGCGGGTACCTGGATTTGACCTGCGGCGATGTCCGGGAGCAGCCATTCAGTCAAATCTGGCGTCAATCGGAGATATTTAACACCCTGCGGGATTACGGCCGGCTGGAAGGCAAGTGCGGCCGATGTGAATTCAAGCGGGTTTGTGGCGGCTGCCGGGCTCGAGCCCACGAGATGTCCGGTAACTATTTAGCCGAAGAGCCGCTGTGTGGATATCAGCCCAAAACTGGTGGAGATCATGCCTGAAAATAATGGATTAAACCAAGAAATGGATCAAGTTGACCGGGATATTTTGAATCTGATCCAGTCCGGCTTTCCCATTACCGCCCGTCCTTATAAGGTCTTGGGAGAAGAACTGGGGATACCGGAACAAGAAGTGATCGACCGGGTCAAACGGATGAAAGAGTGCCGGATTATCCGCCGTATCGGGGCCAACTTTCAGTCGTCTAAGATGGGTTTTACCTCCACCCTGTGCGCTGCCAAGGTCCCCGAAGAGGTGATGGACCGGTTCGTGACCGTCGTCAACGCCTATCCCGGGGTGACGCATAACTATCGCCGGGACCATCAATACAATGTCTGGTTTACTTTCATCGCCGAAAGCATGGACCTGATCGACCAATACCTGGAAGAGATCAGGCAGAAAACCGGAGTCACCCAAATTTGCAACCTCCCGGCCAAAAGACTCTTTAAGATCAAGGTAGATTTTCCGGTTTAACAACGGTTCCGGCATTGAGTTTGGTACAATGGCAGTGGATTCTTTTTCATTTTCCGAACATGACTACTGCAATTGAAGGTGGAACGATGGAACAAGCCATACAAACTACAAAAATTTTAATTGATGTCCCCATCAATATGGATGAGTTGGGCTTGACCCAAGGACTCGTTCAAGAAGCTGTTGCTGCCATGTTATACCACATTGGTACTTTATCCTTGAAGCAAGCTCGTTTATTGATTGGCAAATCAAGACGGGAATTTGAAGAAGATGTTTTGCCGAAATTTGGTTATACGACCATGAGAAACAATCCTGATAATCCGGCTATTGAGATAGATTTTGCAGAAAAGTCATGAGAGAAATAGTAAGCGATACCGGCGCATTGATTACTTTGGAAAAAATGCGGGATGGTTATTCTTTTATCCAAAAACTTTATTCCAAAATTATCGTTCCACCCAAGGTCTTGGAAGAGGTGTCTTTTCATTATGGCAGTTCCCAAAATTACCTGAAAAAATATGATATTGTTCATTTGATTGACGTTGACGGCGACTTTTCAATTGCTAAGGCAAATGGGATGGAAGATTTAGACGGTGGTGAATCTGAAGCCATCTCTTTGGCCCTCAAGTTGAATCTTGATCTTTTGATTGAGGAGGATTTGGGACGCCAGGTTGCTAAAAGGTTGGGCATAAAAATTGCGGGTATTGGGGGTGTTGTTTATAAGGCGTGGAAAATGGGAATTATCGCGAAAAAAGAGGCCCTTAATAAGATGCAGGAAATTTTTGATAAAAAGCGGTTAGATTTAGTTACTTACCAAGCCTTAATCCAGAAAATTCTATCGAAGTGATTTTCTCGCATCTATTATCTTCTTGCTCACATCCGGCCAGAAAACCAAGTTAATGAGTTTTGGCGAAATCGGTTCCCTCAATTGCCCCTGGCAAAAGGAGAGAAGCAGAAAACCGGAGTCACCCAAATTTGCAACCTCCCGGCCAAGAGACTCTTTAAGATCAAGGTAGATTTTCCGGTTTAACAACGGGTTCAGGATCGAGTAATGGGCTGATGCTCAGTTACGAAACGGCTTAACTCGGTCTGCTGTTTCGTCAAGCTCACACCTCATTTATTGTGGAGGACAGCCATGGTGACGTTGGATCGGATCACCCAACAACCTGATGTCATGGGCGGCAAAGCTTGTATTCGCGGGATGCGGGTTACTGTGGGCATGATCGTGGGACAAATCGGGGCAGGTCATTCCATTGAAGAAGTATTGATGGACTATCCCTATCTGGAGCGGGAAGACGTGCTCCAGGCCCTCCGATTTTGACGAGGACTGGATGCGTCTGCAGGACGGGCTAATAGAGATTGACTTTCCGAGTCTCTTGGTGTACACTATGTACAATAGGAGGACTTATGAATACCCTAACCGCCAAGGAAGCCAGGGCCAGGTTTTCAGAAATCTGCAATCAAGCCGCTTTCGGCAAGAAGAGATTGATGGTCACTCGTCGTGGCAAAGAAATTGCGGCCATCGTACCTGTTGATGACATTCGTCTGCTCGAAGCTATTGAAGATTATTTGGACGTTGAGGACGCTAAGAAAGCACTATCGGAACCTGGGCGCGTATCTTGGGAAGAACTCAAGAACCAACTGGGCCTGTAATCCATGAGTTATCATGTCGAATTCACAGCATCTGCTGCCCGCCAATTAGCAAAACTGTCTGCCGTGGTCCAAAACCGCCTTAAACCTCATATCGACAGTTTACCAGAAAATCCACTGCCACCGGGCGTCAAGAAACTTGCCGGGCCAGACCACTTCTATCGAATACGTGTCGGCGACTACCGGATTATCTATCAAATTAAGAATGATATTCTGACGATATTGGTGGTCAAAATCGGCCGAAGGAAGGATGTCTATAAACGTCTGAAGCGGTAATCCACCGCCCCATCTCCGTCCACACCTCACCGAATGATGTAACTCGTCGAACTCAGCCCGCGGCATCAGAAATTCACGACCTGGTCATTGACGGGTGCTTCCGCCTCTATGGCCGCCTCAGGCAACGTAATGGTGAAGACCGCTCCCCCGGATGGATGATTGTGGACCCTGACCGTCCCGCCATGGGCCTCCACAATACTATGGACAATGGCCAGGCCCAGCCCGGTGCCTTTTTCCCTGGTCGTGAAAAACGGGTCAAAAAGCCGATCCAGGAATTCCGGGTTCACCCCCGGCCCGGTGTCATCAACCGTCATGGACACCAGTCCCGGCTCGGGGCCGGCAGAAGTAGCCACGGTGATCCGTCCCCCTCCCACGACAGCCTGATTGGCATTCAGGAGCAGGTTCAACAGGACCTGGGTTAACTGGTCTTCATCAAAGGCGCAAGGCAGAATGTCCTGAGATAGCTCGGTAACGACCTTTATCCCTGGGTCAGGCGTCCATAAAACCAGGGTCTTCTCCACCAGGGAGTTTAGATCGCCATTCTTCAAGTTCGGCGGCTTGGGTTTGGCATAAGTCAGCAGATCGGAGATGGTTCGATTTAACCGGTCTATTTCTTTAATCATGATATCCAGATATTCGCCCTTAGGGGTGCCGTTGGGGAAGTCCTTCTTAAACAATTGGGCGAATCCCTTGATGGAGCTTAAAGGGTTTCTGATTTCATGAGCCACCCCTGCAGCCAACCGGCCCACCGCGGCTAATCGTTCAGATCGTCGAACCTTGTTCTCCAATTCCCTAACCTGCCGCAGATCGCGAAACAACCAGATGGTCCCCAGATCGGATCCAGCCGCATCGGCCAATCTGGCGGCGCTTACCGCGGCCGGAACGGCCAACCCGTCAGCGTCACGGCAAATAAGCTCTTTTTCCAGCACCCGCCCCCGGCCTTTTGTTTCCGCCACCAGTTCTCCGAACCTTGACCCTAATAATTCATTCAAAGATACGTGGCGTTGCTCTCCAGACAAACGAAACATGGCGGCCGCGGCTTCGTTAATGG
>JADFXY010000416.1:0-3872 GCA_015233355.1 Deltaproteobacteria bacterium
ATGTCATCAGCGACCAAACAGGCAAAAATAGTCGATAAAAGGAAAGATCATCCCAACAAGGCCAATCAACAGGAAGAAAAGAGAAGAATAGCCAAGAACGCGGCGTTGCTCAATCAATTTGCTCAAAAGCGCGACTAACTGCACAGTCGATTCAATTTCTCAGGAATAACCACCCCGAACCCGGCCACGGCAACACCAGGTAGACATTCCAGGCGTGCCGGCCCGGGTGCCTGACAGTCACAACGCAGCGTTCCTATCCCTTTTATTCACATTAGATGACCTAAGCACGCAGCCTATAACCCAAAATCGGCACGCTAACCATGCCCTATCACGGCGCTCTATTACGTAAGACAAAGATCGTTTGCACCATCGGACCTTCATGCCGCGATGCCGGATCCTTGGAGCGGCTGGTTCTGGCCGGGATGAACGTGGCCAGACTCAATTTTTCCCACGGGACCCATCAAGAACATAGTGAAGTTATCGATATCATCAAAGAAATTAGGACACGCCTAAACCGGCCGGTGGCCATCTTGCAGGATCTGTGCGGCCCCAAGATACGTGTCGGGACCACCCTGGAAGGGGGTATTTCCCTAAAACCGGACGACATGTTGACTTTCATTGATGGAGATACCGGAGTCCCGGGAGACGCGACCGGATTGCGGGTTAATTATCCCAATCTATCTGACGAAATCCATGTGGGAGATCGCATCATGCTGGCTGATGGGGCGATTGAAGTCAGGGTCACGGCCAAAGAGAAGGGACGAACTACCTGTCAGGTGATTACCGGTGGCCGGCTGACTTCCCACAAGGGACTGAATCTACCCGATACCTCACTCAAGACTCCGGCGGTTACGCCCAAGGACCTGGATGACCTGACTTTCGGATTATCCCGGGGAGTGGATCTGGTGGCCTTATCCTTCGTCCGCAGACGCGAGGATATATTTCCCATAAAAAAACTTTTTCAACAAATGGGATGCCGGACACCCATTATCGCCAAAATCGAAATGCGGGAAGCCTTGGACAATCTTTCAGAGATTCTTGATGAAGTTGACGGCGTGATGGTCGCCCGGGGTGACCTGGGAGTGGAAATCCCAATAGAGGAAGTAACTCTGGTCCAAAAAAAAATTATCAGCCAGGCCAATTACCTAGGCAAGCCGGTGATTACCGCCACTCAAATGCTCAAATCCATGGTTGACAGTCCGCGGCCGACCCGGGCCGAAGCTGCCGATGTGACTAATGCCATAATTGACGGGACGGATGCGGTTATGCTGTCCGAAGAAACAGCCAGCGGCCATTATCCTCTTGAAGCGGTCGAGCTCATGCACAGGCTGTGTCTGGCCACAGAAAAGGCCCTTGATTATAAAGCCATTTTCCTGGCCAAGGAGGTGTCCTATTTCAAAGAAAACGAAACCAACATCACCGACGCCATCAGCCACGCCGCCTGTCTCATGGCTCGAAATCTTGGGGCGCCTTTGATCATCGTGTCCACTGCCTCGGGATATACTGCGGCCATGATTAGCCGTTTCAGGCCTCAGGCTCCGGTACTGGCCCTGACCGACAGCCGGACAACCAGCCTGGATTTAGCTCTCTGCTGGGGCGTAGAACCTTGCATTATTGAACAGGTCACCGGCCTGGACGCCATGTTTCAAGCCGCCGAAAAATATATCCGGGATCATGAGTTGGCCACCTCGGGGCAGACGGTGGTCGTCACGGCCGGCGCTCCCCTGGGCAGTCACGGAACCACCAATCTGGTCAGGCTGATGCAGATCCACTAACCACCAGGTAGAAACCAATTAGGGGCACACCCACCAAAGACCATTTCACACGTCATGGAAACCTTGACGCAGGTATTCCTAATGACTCTGACACCTTCCTTCATCAGTCGATTTTGCCTTGCCTTTTCCGCTTGGCTGACTAAATTTCGGTTGTCCAATAAAGCTCAGGCAAGTTCACCGTGGCCGGCGGCTTTAAGTTTCCTGGCCCTATGCTTCAGTTTGCCCGTCATTCTTGTTCCCGGGGCCTGGGCTGCGGAATCCCTGCCTGGGGAAAAGGAAATACTTCTGGGTATGTCCACCGCCCTGACCGGTCCCGCCGCGGTAATTGGTCTGGAGATGAAGACGGGAGTGGAAACGGCCTTGCATGAAATCAATCAGACCGGCGGTATCCGTGGCCGCCGGCTCCGTCTCATCGCCATCGATGACGGCTACGAACCGTCCCGAACCGCACCCAATATGCGTCGGCTGATAAATGTTGAAAACGTCCTGGCGATTATCGGTAACGTCGGAACACCGACGGCGGTCGTGGCCGTGCCCATTGCCAATGCCGGCAAGACGCCGTTTTTATGCGCATTTTCAGGTGGGGGCATCTTGCGCAAGACCCCCCCGGACCGCTATGTTGTAAACTACCGGGCCGGATATACCGAAGAAGTTTCGGCCATGATTACCGCCTTAATCACTAATGCCGGATTACATCCCGAGGAGATAGCCTTCTTTACTCAACGTGACGCCTATGGCGACGCTGGCTTTGCGGGCGGGGTGGCGGCCTTGCGCGGCTATGGCCTGCAGCATGACCGGGATGTTTTGCACGGCCGTTATGAACGCAATACCCTGGCCGTAGAAAACGGATTAACCGACATAATCCAATCAGGTCGTAATCCTAAAGCCGTTATCATGGTCGGCACTTATGCCCCATGCGCTGAATTTATCCGATTAGCCGGACGAATTGACCTCAAAGCCGTTTTGCTCAACGTCTCTTTTGTTGCACGGCCCATAAGCCAACGGTCCATGGCAGCCCAGATGGAAAAAGAGGCAACCTCTCTCGCCAAACCCTTCCTCTTCCACTCGATACTCATGGTATTCATTTCTGGTGCAGCCCTGGTGAACCAGCATCCCATACCACTCGACTGGAGAATTATTCTTAGTTAAAGGAATTGATTTTTCAGATCCAATGGCCATGATCACGGCGGCCAGGACATCTGGATGGCAAGGGCACCCGGGGAGGTTGATGACCGGTAAGCCACCGGCCGCGAGGAAATCCTGACCCAGAAAGCCACCTTTTTGCCGTTTGAAAAATTGCAGTCCGGTCCCTTCCACCTCGCCGATTCCTCCCACCCCTCCAAAGCTAGCGCAGGTTCCCACGGCGATGACGAATTGGGCGCGCTTAGCCAGATTGGCCACTAAATCCTTTTTCGGTTTTCCCTGGAAAGTGTCATACATCCCCGTCCCGCTGGGTCCCCGAATGACCGCTCCCTCGACGCACAGGATATCCAGAGATTGTTCACCAGAGACAATTCGATCTACAAGCGCCTGGTGATAGAGATGGGTACCGTTGGAAAGTGAGGGATGCCAGAGAAGTTCGACGTCCATTATGTCAAATAGCTCAATAACATCGGGAGAATCAGCGTTAAGGAAGGATATCGTGTCTCCTCCGCACCCACCGCAGTGTATCCAATAGAGTGATTTTGTCATGTATTCACCAAGTTGTTTGTTGCGGGTTACCGGTTACTTGTTGCTCGTTGCTGAACCAGGAATTCCAGAACCTGACCGGGGCTGTGGTACTTAGTCTCTCTGCCGAGCACGGACAAAAGGTCATTAACCTCTTCCTTCAGCTCGACCATTCGTTTTTCTCTCGATGTGGCGTCGGAGATCATGATCTCGAGGCGTCTTTTAGACTCCGAGACTTCGGCCAACATTTTTTTAGACTTGTCTCGTTCTGCTTCGGCTGTCTCCCGTGCTTTCCCGGCAATTTCCAAGGCAGAGATCAGGTCTTGTCCCCGTTGCAGGAGTTCTTCCTCAGCGCGTTTTCTCTCAGTCACCTCTTTGCCTAACAGGGCGTTGGCCTGTTTGAGCTCATGCGTCCGTTCCTCCACTCTT
>JADFXY010000417.1:0-3869 GCA_015233355.1 Deltaproteobacteria bacterium
GCCGATATCGGCAGACCCATCCGGACCGGGGCGCCCGGCTCCTGAGCGAATTGAAGGCGCTCGATCCAGCCGGGTCCGCTCGAAAACGAGACGAACTGGCCGCCGAACTGGCCGGACTCCACGTCAGCATGGCCGAGCGAACGGCCGGTTTGAGTCTGTTCTATGATCAACTGTTTTCCTTGATCGGTCAACCGCGCACTGTCTTGGACGTGGGATGTGGGGTCCACCCCCTGGTGTTTCCATTTGACGGTCAAGGCGGTGCGGTGGAGTCTTATCTGGCCGGCGACAAAGATGCCCAGGCCATAGCCGCGGTCGAGGCCTACGCCGCGGTCCGATCCGACGGCCGGCTCCAGGGCCTGATCTGGGACTTGGCCGAGGGCTGGACGTTTATTAACCAGACCAGGTCGTCACAACGGTTCGATGTTGTATTCATGTTTAAGCTGATCCCGCATCTGGCCAGGCAGCAACCCCATCTCTTACCCGTCGCGGCTCAAGCCCCGGGGCGGCTTTTGGTTATCACGGCGTCGAGACAATCATTGACCAAGAAACAATCGATTGAAAGAAGGGAACGGGCCGTCTTGCACCGGTTCGTTACGCTGACCGGGCGGCGGGTGATCGGCGAATTCTCGGTGGATGAAGAATTCGGGTTGGTCTTGGAATGAATCATCTGACTGGAAGACAGAATTGTATCCGCAGATTTCGCAGATGAACGCAGATGAAAGAGACCCACAGACCAGGCGATCATTTGAGGCTTGGATTTAATCGTTTTGTATTTTTTTAATCTGCGCAAATCGGCGTAATCTGTGGATTAAATCATGGCCTACCAACCACGGGAGGGGATCATGGCTAAGGAAACCGTCGGACTAAAGAGGATCAGTGAGGTTTGCTGGGAAATCCCTAAGACCGGGAAGATGCTGGTCCCCGGCCGGATCTATGCCGGCGAGGCGATGATTCCCGACATCTTGCGCGACGCCACCCTCCAGCAGGTGGCCAATGTAGCCCAACTTCCTGGGATAATAAAATTTTCATACGCCATGCCGGACATGCACTGGGGATATGGATTTCCCATTGGGGGAGTGGCCGCCTTTTCCATGGACCAGGGAATTGTTTCTCCCGGCGGAGTAGGTTACGATATCAATTGCGGCTGCCGCTTGCTGAGAACCAATCTGATGGCCGAAGATATCAAGGGAGCCCTCCGGGAGCTGGTGCTGGCTTTGTTTCAGAATGTCCCGTGCGGGGTGGGCTCCACGGGTTCCGCCAAACTGTCCAAGGGGCAAACTGCCCAGGTGTTGTCCAAGGGCTCGGCCTGGGCGGTTAAACAGGGATACGGGTCGGCTGAGGATTTGGAGCGGACCGAGGACCAGGGGGCAATGCCCACGGCTGATCCGGAGGAGGTCAGTGACCGGGCCTACAAAAGAGGGCGTGATCAACTGGGCACCCTGGGATCGGGAAACCATTTCCTGGAAATCGGCGTCGTGGATAAGGTGTATGATCCGGCCGCGGCCGACGCCTTTGGATTGCGGAAAGATATGGTCACGGTGTTGATGCATTCCGGCTCCCGGGGCCTGGGGCATCAGGTCTGCGATGATTTTCTGGCTGAGATGAATCGGGAATCACATCGGCTGGGATTGGAGTTACCGGACCGGCAACTGGCCTGCGCCTTGCTCGATTCTCCGCTGGCCAAGCGCTACCTGGCCGCCATGGCTGCCGCGGCTAATTTTGCCTGGGCCAACCGGCAGGTCCTGACCTATCTCATTCGGGAGACATTTGAGGAAACCTTGAAAGCCGGCCCGGCCCAACTGGGTATGCAACTGGTGTTCGACGTCTGTCACAATATTGCTAAGATAGAATCCCACCTGGTGGAAGGGACGGAGCAACGTGTTTGCGTTCACCGCAAAGGAGCCACCCGATCGCTGGGGCCGGGCCATCCCGGTTTGCCGGAGATCTACCGGAAAATCGGGCAACCGGTATTGATCCCAGGCGACATGGGCACCCATTCCTACGTCTTAAAGGGCACCACCAGGGCCGCCGAAGAGACCTTTAGCAGCACCTGCCACGGCGCGGGACGGATCATGAGCCGGACCCAGGCTAAGAAAGCAGCCAAAGGGCGGGCCATCGGCCGGGAACTGGAAGACAGAGGAATCATCGTCCGGTGGACCGGGCGGCACACCCTGGACGAGGAGATACCGGAGGCCTATAAGAATGTTTCAGAAGTGGCTGAAGTGGTGGACAAGGCCGGCCTGTCAACCAAGGTGGCCCGGCTGCGGCCGTTGGGCGTGATCAAAGGCTGAGACGCGTCATTTTCAAATAGACCTTAACCAACCAACTATTACGAGCAAACGCCATGACAATTCCGAAATCGGTTTCCTTAAGTAAGCTTATGAGTTATGCCCTGACGCGTCGGCCGGACGAGTTCGGGCTGATCCCGGATAGAGACGGATTCGTCAAGTCCAGGGATATGGTTCGGGCTTTAAATGAAGAGGAAGGCTACGGTTACGTCCGGATCGGACATATTCATGAAGTGGCTCACCATATCGACCGCCAGAGCTTTGAGCTGGTCGAGCGTGACGGCCAGGAAATGATCCGGGCCTGTCCCCCCGGAGATATTGCCCCCAGGTTGGCCGAGCCGCCCATGTTTCTGTATTATGGGGCCAGGCGCAAGTCTTATCCGGTGGTCCTGGAAAATGGCCTGAATCCGACCTATCTCCCCCACCTGGTCTTGTGTACGACCAAAGAAATGGCGGAGCGGATAGGCTCCCGCCGGGATCCTAAACCCGTCATGCTGACCATCGAGGCAGACAAAGCGGCCCGGCGGGGTATGATTTTTTATCGCGTCGGAGAATTGATCTATCTGGTCGATCAGGTCCCGGTGGGGCTGTTTACCGGCCCGCCTTTGCCCAAGGAGCGGGAAGAGGCCCCGGAATTCTTTACCAAACCGAAAAAGCCTAAGAAGCCCGGCCAGGGCGTGGTCTTGCCCGACGTCCGGCGGCCCGAGGTAGTGGTTCCCACTTCTCCCGGCTCCTATAATTTGACCCCGAGTATGCTCTTGACGCCCATGGATAAGAAAATCAAACACCGTCAGGAAAAAGCCGTCAAAGACAAACGGGATAAGGAGCGCCGCGAAGCCAGGAAGCATAAGGAAAAGCGGACCAGGACGGAATAACTAATCTTAAATTCGGCACGGGACATGGATAGCATTTACCGGGAGCAGTTCTGGAATATAACAAGCGTCTGGCTTTTCTATGTGTTGGCCGGATTGGCGTTGGCCGTTTTTGTTTTCGGGGTGGCCGACCGGGTCACGGTCTGGAAGACCGGACTCAAGGCCCGCCGGATCAGTTTTTCCGCCGCCGGGATCAGCCGCCTGATCATGGACGGCCTCCTGGGCGCCCGGATCATTAAGGGAGACCTGCCGGCCGGGATAATCCACCTGATGATATTTTGGGGTTTCCTGGGGCTGTTTCTGGGGACGCTGGGTTCGGCCGTAGACCACTATGTTGTCTCGTGGTTGCGGGGTAACATCTATCTGGCCTTTTCCCGGATGATGGAGGTCTGCGGGTCCGCCCTGATCATTGGGGCGACTGCGGCGCTGCTGCGGCGGTATCTGATCCGGGTGCCCCGGCTGGAGCGGCGCGGCGAAGACCTGATCATTCCAGCCTGGCTGATTACCATCGCTGTGACCGGATTCCTGGTGAAGGCCGCCAGACTGGCCGCCACCCAGCCTGCCTGGGGCGAAGCTTCTTCTTTTGTCGGTCCGGCCTTGACCGTGATATTCTCTTCGCCGCGTCAGGCCCAAGATATCCATGTCTACTTGTGGTGGGGCCATGCCCTGTTGAGCTTAGGCTTGATCGCCTACCTGCCCTTCAGCAAGC
>JADFXY010000418.1:0-3857 GCA_015233355.1 Deltaproteobacteria bacterium
AATGACGTTTAATAGGGTTCGGAAGCCCAGTTGCTGGCGGGCCTCGATAACGTTTCTGACTCGATCCTGGCTCAGCGGATAATAGAGAAACCCCAGGCCCAGGTTTTGGACGCAACGCTCCACTTGAGTTAAGGTAATGTTTAAGCGGATGCCCAGGGCCTTAAGCACGTCCTCGGTGCCGCAGAAATCAGACCAGGATATCTTCCCATATTTTAAAACCTTAACCCCGGAGGCGGCCACCACGAAGGCTGTTGCGGTGGAAACGTTGAAGACACGGGTGCTTTTTTTATCCGGGCCGAAGGTCTCCAGGATGGTTTCCTCATCTACGTTGATCCGTTCGCGGTCCAACGACAGGACGTCACCTGAGATATTCAACCTCATCTCAGATTCCCGGGCGGCTTTGACCGCCCCGACGATTTCGTCGGCAGTTTCTCCTTTTATCTTAAGGGCGGTGATGAATGCTGAAATCTGAGTGACCGGTGCCTGCCCCTCATAAATCGCCTTCATGGTCTGGTAGGATTCTTCCTCGGACAGGTTTGATCCATTAACCAGTTTCAAGATGGCCTGTTTAATCATATCAGTACTCCGGTTTTCCAGATCAACCGGCCGGAATGGATTTCCGGGGCCGGACCCAACCTGGGGTGATTTAGGTTGTGTTTTCCGCCTGATCAGAGTTATCCAAGTCTAACTTGATATCTGAACCGGGTGCCGTTGTCAATGAAAAACCCAGGGCTTTAGTCTCAAAATAATTTAGTCTTCGAGCTTTGTAAGCGATCACTGTTTAGATTTCCGCGTTCGGCCAAATAGAAAAAAAGATCATCCGGAGATCACAAGTCAACCGGCCTCGATAAGCTAATTAGATAGTAACATCATGAATTAAAGACGAAAATAATCGTTGAGGCTTGGCGCTTACATTTTTGGAATCTTATCCGGCCGGATCTAATCTGGAATGGCTTGATGAGGGGTAAGGTCCGCGGGTTTTTGGCGCGGCTGAGGCGGAAGATCTATTAAAATAGCGATGGGCGATGTTGACCACCGCCCATCTTAAAATTAAATCCTTTGATCAAACAAAACACCGGATGAATCCTGCAGGTTTTTAGCCAGGTCCATCAAACTCTTAGGCGGAATCTCTCTGATGATCTCACCGGTATCTTGATTGATTACTTTAGCAATAACCTTGTGATCTTGCGTGTTGACCGTGTAGCGCAAGCCGATGTTTTTGAGTTCTAAAGCGGCATTGAGTTTGTCGGCTGCTTCTTGCACCTGGTTGGCCCCAGCGACGCCACTCACTGCTTGACTTTGTTTATTGTCCACCAACTTGAGACCGTTTTTGTCCTGTAGTCCACGGACTACGGGTAGGGACGGACTCTTGTCGAATGTCTGAGTTCCCACATTGGCCGGCGAGTCATGGCTTCTGTTAGAACCAGGCGTATCCATCTGCTTGGCCTGTAATCCTTCAATAATCATGAACTCATCACCCCCTTAAGGGTTGTGCGGCGTGCTCTCGGCAAGTATCCGAGCCACACCTATTCAAGTAACTTGAGCATTAGGGGGGCAGAAGCAAAGCCGGCCCGTCCGCCCGGCCAAGCGCTACTGTTCCCACTTGAGTCAATATCTGACATCCATAAGCTCGGATCCGGTCTAAACCATTTCCTGTCAAGGATGGTAAATTTCTCAGCATCCATGTCCTTCCCGATCGCTCCTGACCACCAGGTCACCTTTTAGATTTGGCAGTGCCCGCCTTTGCCCCAAATGACCAGTTTGGGTAAAGTCGGCCAAATATAGCTGCGAATTTAAAGGCAGCCGGCCAACACTCGGATTCCTGGGAATTAGTGCGTACACTCGTTTACTACATTTTCAGCCCACCCTTCGGCGTTTATGGTAAGCGAAATGCTGGGCCAAAGATGTCGCGCTCTGAGAACCTTCCGGCAAATTAATCGATACGACAACTAAAAAAAATACGGTCGGCCTTAACAACTGCGCAACAACCGGAAACGTGATTTATTTGCAGCCCATTGTGAGATAGCCACGGGCCCCGGTTGTTACTATTTTTTAATAAAATGCAACCACGAGTGATCGAAAAGTCCATGGTCAGATCGTCCTTGACGGCAATACTCAGGGAGTCCCTTCCCTTTTCGGTCATCGCCGGCGGGCCGATGACCACATCTATTCCTGCCCGTATTTAGGCCAGCACCTCCCGTTTATATAAGTTCATGGAAGATCGGTTCCCCTTCTGGAGACGTCGTCGACAAACGTTTTTGATGATCAAACGTTCAGCCGCCGGAGTCGGTTCAGCCTTGTAACTAAGAAAAGGGGTTACCGTGGTTAGTTGGGACGTTGTCCCAGCTTCGGGCCGGCTTAGACAATGGCCGGGAAGTGTAACTGCGCTTCCCAGACAACGTTTGGGCGCGTCCCTACCAAGCCTGATCATTACATCGGCATCAAATGGAGAAACTTTACCTGTAACGTGAATTTTTATAAGAAAAATTCACCCAAGGCATAAGATATGATTATTATGGGTGGGGAACCGGCTGACCTTGACCATGATCGGCTTTTGGGGATCATGAAATCCATACATTGGCCAGGCACCGATTTTGATGTGATTAGAGGAAAGATCATGAATTGAAAAGCCTCTTCAGTTAGGCCTCCTTTCGTGTTTGAGATTCATGGGTGGTGCTTCCGTTTAGCGAAATACTGATTTATGTATCGTCAAAACGTCAAGAACACTTTAGTTTTTTTTGGTGTTAAATCCGAGGGTTGGTTATATATGGGCAAGATTGCCTGGACGAGGCTTCGGTCACCGGCCCGACCGACCTGGGGGAGCTTATTGATGGCCGGATTAGCGTCAGGACCATCACCCCCGAAGAAGTTGGCCTGCCCAGGGCGGACGTCCGAGATATCTCCGGCGGTGGGCCACAAGAAAATGCCTCTATCATCAGGCAGATACTGAGTGGAGAAAAGAACCCGCGCCGGGATGTGGTTGTGCTGAATGCCGCCTTGTCGCTTAAGACCGCCGGTAAAGTCGGTGACCTGACCGAAGGATTACGTCTGGCCGGGGAGACTATCGATTCCGGACGGGCCCAGCGGCTGCTTGATGACGTGATCAACTACACATCCGTCGAGGATGTTTACGAAAGGAAAACGTTTTGAGCGACGACCAAATGGGAAAACCGATAGACCAATATAGCCTGCCGCGAATCATCGATTGCCACACCCATGCCTGGATGAATGAAGACTTAAGCTTGCTTCGTGACAGGTTAATGCTGATGGACCAGCCATTACCCGATAAGCATCCCCTTAAATGGAACCTCTATCACCAGGGCACGCCTCAGGGCTTGCTGGAGCATGAAAAAGCGGCCGGGATCGCCCGGTTTGTGCTTCTGGCCATTTCTGCTAAACCGGAGAGGTGCCGAGAGCTTAATTTCTGGGTGGCCGGCCTGGCCAGGGCCTATCCGGAGGTTATTCCTTTTGCCGCTTTGCATCCCGGGGCCGATTCGATTAAAGACGAACTCGACCTGATTATCAAGTTGGGCCTAAAAGGGGTGAAGCTTCATTCGCTGGTCCAAAGATTCCCCCTGCTGGCCCCCGAGACACTAAAGCTTTTTGAGGCTCTGGAGGAGGCCGGGTTACCGGTCATGCTCGATACCCTGTCCATGGCTAAGGTGTTCAACTACAAGCCCCATCTCAAGCCCATCCTGGGCCAATTTACCGAGTTTGGGACGGAACCGATCGGGACGGCTGAAGTGGCCCGGCGGTTTCCCAAACTGACGATTATCGCCGCCCATATGGGCGCCCTGTTCGCCTGGGAAGATCTGGCGCCTTTGATGGATCTGGACAATGTCTATTTCGATTTGTCG
>JADFXY010000419.1:0-3850 GCA_015233355.1 Deltaproteobacteria bacterium
TTGCGCTGTGTAGCCATTGATGCCGCCTGGATTTATCCTTCAATTTCTATAGACTATCGGACACACTGACTATTTTATCTCTTTAATATGGCCCAAAAACGGTATAGGGTCAAGTATTTTCTCAGACGAGCAGGGGATCACGCCGAGCCCGGCTGATCCGCCTCTCTACGGTTGACTTAAAGCCGCCCGGAAGCCCAAGTCATCGTACTTTAAGGACGGGTAGTAGGAGTAGCGGTAAGAAGACCGCAGGATGTCCGGATTGTTGAACCAGCTACCGCCCCGATTAGCCCGGCTCACACCCGAATTGGGACCACGAGTATCTCCGGCAGTCGCCCCTGGGTTGCCGTACCATCCTTTTTCATACCTGTCCCAGACCCACTCCCAGACATTCCCGGCCATATCAAAAATACCATACCCATTAGGCGGGTAAGTCCCCACCGGGGTCGTTTTTCCGTTACAAACATTATAGTTTGCCTTTCTGCAGCCGATGTGATCACTATATCTACCTCCACGGCCGGCCCAGGGATAGTGATGCCCGTCCAGACCACCACGAGCCGCTTTCTCCCACTCCGCTTCCGTTGGCAGCCGATATCCGTTGGACGTCCACTTGACCATATCTCTGGTCATATCCGTTTGTCCCGTCCGATAAACTTCCGTCTGGGCCGCGTCCGTATAATAAGCCGGCGTTCGTCCTTCTTTTTCAGACCGGGCGTTGAGCCATTTCACCACATCATGCCAGTTCACCGTTTGAACCGGAAGAGTCTCCGCCATAGCCGCCCCAGGGTTGTCGAATCCATACCCATGCGCCTTGGCCCAATGATAAACCTCTTTCCACTGCTTCCCGGTGACAGGATACTTCTCCAGGTAAAAGGAGCTAACGTAAACCCTATGCACTGGAAGTTCATCTTCATCACCTTCCTTATATGGATCGCCCATATTAAAATCACCGGCCGAAATGAGGACCATATTGCCGGCCTGGGGGACCGGCGTCCCGGATGGCTCAGAAGCTTTGTCGCCGGAAACCACCGGTGCAGCCGCCCAGTTCGCTGTTGCCGTGATCAACCATAGACCCATCACCAGACCGGCGAGCATCAACAGGCCGATTATTCGATGTATTCTCATCACCAATCCTCCTTGGGCGCCATTTTGGGTTAGTTGCTCAATAATCTATACCTGATCTTGGTGTTCCCGTCACGTCAAATTAATCCGGAATCGAAAAATTCGTGCCGGCCGTATTGCCTGTCCGCTTTAGAGAGAGACCTAACCCTTGCCGTACCCGGCCGAGTATGGGCAATACACGTTGACATTTCCCTATAATCAGGAGGTTGCCGGACTTTCAGCTTGCTCAAAGCGTGTTCAATGAGAAAACCGGCCAGGTTCAAAATAGATCCGGGCACACAATGGGTATGCAATAAAAAAAGGACCTAAACCGATTTGGTCTAAGTCCTTGTATTGGCTGGTCGGGACGACTGGATTTGAACCAGCGACCACCTGAACCCCATTCAGGTACCCTACCAGACTGGGCCACGTCCCGACAGATTGTTACCGTCGCTGTTGAAATCAAAATTAAAGCACTCTCACGGGGGCATGTCAAGCTTTTTTTGGAACTAAATTTTTCTTGTGGATAATATACAGTAATCATGATAAGTAATCGATCCGTTAAGGATTCGTGGTCAGAGATCGGCTCTCGACCGGCTGCGGCCGGCTTTTAGCGAAGAACTCAGTTTGGAAGGAAATCCAACCGTGTGTGGGATTTGTGGCATATTTAATCTAAACGGGCGTCCCGTGGCCCCGCAGACCCTGGCCGCCATCAACCGGACTCTGGCCCACCGCGGCCCCGATGATGAAGACTGTTATATCGACGGCAGCTTGGGCCTGGGGCATCGACGCCTGGCCATTATCGATCTGACTCCGGCCGGCCGTCAACCCATGGTCAGCCGAGACGGCCGGGTAGTGGTCACCTACAATGGGGAAATTTTTAACTTTCTGGAGCTCCGGGCCGGATTGACGGCCCAAGGTCATCATTTTCACTCCAGATCCGACACGGAGGTGCTCATTCATGGTTACGAGGCGGAGGGGATAGACTTTATCGCTAAACTTAACGGGATGTTTGCTCTGGGTCTGTGGGATGTCCGGGCTCGAACCCTGTATCTGGTCCGGGACCGATACGGCATTAAGCCCCTATACTGGACCAGGCATCATGACACGGTCGTCTTTGCTTCGGAAATAAAAGCCATTCTGGCTCATCCCGATATCACAGCGGAACTTAATCCCGAAGCTTTAAATGAATACTTCACCTTCCAAAACCAATTCCGCCATCACACTCTATTTAAAGGCATTAATCTCCTGCCGGCCGCGTCCATCTGCCGGATCAGCCAGGCCGACCGGGGGGTGCAGACCAAGATATGGTGGGATTATTCCTTTGCCCGGCGTGACGAAGAGATGACCACCCAGGAGGCGGAAGAAGAGACCCTCCGGCTCTTTACCAACGCCGTGTCCCGGCAATTGATCAGTGACGTTCCCGTCGGCAGTTACCTTTCCGGAGGGCTGGATTCCGGATCAGTGGTCGCCGTAGCCGCACCGCACATCCCCAGGCTGGCCACCTTCACCTGCGGCTTTCATATGTATACCGTCAAGGGGGTGGAAGCGGAATACGATGAACGCCGCGAGGCCGAGGTGATCGCCAATCGATTTAAGACGGAGCATTATCAACAGGTCATCGGATCTGGGGATCTGGCCTGGGCATTGCCCCGAGTAGTTTATCATCTGGAGGATTTGCGGCTGGGGATGAGTTATTCCAACTACTATATCTCCAGGCTGGCCTCCAGATTCGTCAAGGTCTGCCTGACCGGGGTGGGGGGCGACGAACTCTACGGCGGCTATCCCTGGCGTTATTATCGAGTCTTGCGGTCAGTCAGTCAGGATGCTTATCTACGGGAATACTATAATTTCTGGCAACGGCTGGTCCCAGATAAGGACAAACACCGGCTGTTTACTCCGGCCATGTGGAAACAAGTCAAGGGCCAGGACACCTTCAAAATTTTTACCCAGGTATTTGCCCTTAATCCGGCCCTCAGGTATGACACTCCGGAAGAACAGGTGGCCAACGCCCTCTATTTCGAGATCAAGACATTTCTGGCTTCTTTATTCCTGGTGGGGGACAAATTGTCCATGGCCAATTCCCTGGAAGAACGATTTCCCTTTATGGACAATGACCTGGTGGACTTTGCCATGCGCATCCCGATCCGGCACAAGCTGGCCAACCTCCAGGAGATGAAGGTCATAGATGAAAATGAATTGATGAAGTGGCGGCATCACCGCAAGTCAGCGGAGGGGAAAAACGTGCTGCGGCGGGCCATGAGCCGCCTGATGCCGGATGAGGTGACCTCCATGATAAACAGCCTGTCTTGCTGTCGGCAATATTTGGCGGCCCAGGCCAGGTCACCAAAGATGGTCTGATCGTCTTTGATCCGAAACCGTTTGTCTTTATAGGTACCACAAAAACTGCACTTATTGTGGGAGCAGCCGACGGTGGCCTGGAGGAGAATACTGTAAGCTTCACTTGGGGGGCGGATGATCATTCCCTCATAGCTCATGCCGTCACGTTCTTCAATACTACAATCCATATTAGATTCCTTTGTTTCGAGTTGCGGGTTTCGGGTCAATGTCATTAAGTTAAGAGTGCTGAGCGTATTTTTAACCATGTCCCCAGGGTGGCGCTTCGCTGGGCTAGATTGGGTCGCTGCGGGGTATTAGGATGGTGGCCCAACCTAACCCAACCTAGCCCAAGTTTACCACAGTGAAATCAAATATTGGTGTAATGACAGGCTATTATTTAAAAAATGATCGA
>JADFXY010000041.1:0-2094 GCA_015233355.1 Deltaproteobacteria bacterium
TGAGTTGGTTTGGCTTCAGTGGTGTGGACGAAAGCCTTTTTAACCGGTTGGGCTGGTTCAGCCGTCTTTTTGGCCGTTTCTTCCTTGGGCCCGGGGGCCGCCCCGGTGCGGTCTCTATCTGGTTGGTCATTCTTAGCCGCAGCCGCAATGGCCTTAATCTCTGTAGCCAGATCACGCTTCTTCAACCCCAGGGCGTCTTTCACTTCAGTCTCAGGCAGGATTGCCGTTTGTTTGGGCTTGGCCAGGGTCAGTGTCTCGTAGAAAGTCAACGCTGGTTTTTGAGCCTCGGTCGGCACTTGATCTTTCGCCGTTTTTTTAGTTTGGGTATGAAGCATCTTGGCCTCTTGAACGGCCACCCTGATATAATCCACCGCCTTTAATTGCGGGATCGCTCCCTGCCCCACGAATATGCCCAATATAAATATCCACGACAAGACTACCAGGCATCCGATACTGACGAAAAAAAGCCCCCAGCGGCCAATTTGGAGGCGGTAGATCTTTTCCTCTGTGGTCTCTTGAGGTTCGTACTCCTGATTTGTTTCTTTTTCAAACGACATAATGGATTATCATCACATTTCGAGTTACGAGTTACGGGTTTCGGGTTGCGTGTTACGGGTCTATGATTGTTAGCTACTACGATGTCATTGGCCCAAAGGGCAGGGTAATCGCACCGATTTATATAATATGGTCCATTCTGATTAAGCCCCAACGGGGCGCTCTAGGTTAGCCCAGGGCAGCGCCCTGGGAAATACGGCAGGTTACGTGTCAGCAGGATGGTCAGGTGGTCGGCCAACCCCAAAGTCATTTTCTTTGCATGGGATATCCGGCTACAACTGAACCTTTGAATCGTCGAGGGTTTTATGTGACCATTGCATGGTATTTCATATAGTCTCCGCCCCTACCCAGGGCGTTGCCCTGGGCTAACCTAGAGCGCCCCGTTGGGGCTTAAGCGGAATTGACTATTTATTGGAATCTCATCCGATTCCCCTGCAGCTTAATTCAACAGCATTGGGCCGGCCCGCTAGACTGCGTTTTCCGCCTGCTCCTGTAAGAAGTCGTGGGACGTCATAACTCTGAAAAGGGGATTTAAGGGATTCCGGCGATAGTTATCCAGCGTCCTGGTATGGGTGGCCAAATCAAAGGCTGCGGCGCAATCTTCGATAATGACGGCCCGGAAGTCGTGGCAGAGGGCATCTAAGGCGGTCGCCAAAACACAAAAATTGGTGGCGATTCCGGTCACGGCCACTAACTCAACGCCCTTCACCCGGAGCGTCTGATCCAAGTCGGTCTTAAAAAAAGCACTAAACCGGCGTTTGGGCAGATGGATGTCTCCGGGTCTCTGGTCCAGCTCATCAATTGTCTCCGCGCCCCTGGTTCCCCGAATGGAGTGGGCTTTCATTCGCCCCTTGAAGATAAAATCTTCTTCCATAAAACTATCGGTGGAGAATATGATTTGCGACCCCAACCGCCGTCCTTCAATCAACAAATGGTTCAACGCCGGCAACATGGCCATAGCCTGGGGGGTAATCGGGTAGGAATGAGTCCCGTCAAGCGTATCCTTGACCATGTCAATAACTAAAATGGCTGATTTCATAAGTTATTACCTCTTTAAGTTGATCAAACCCACAAGCCCGAATAGATAACCGGCGAGATATTAAACCTTAACCCTGATCTAAGTCAATCGGATTCAGCGATCAGTTCCATTTGGTTTTGGGCCGGGATCGGCCGACACCCGATTAAACCAGGTAAGATGCCGGGATACCGGGGCGGCTTGACCATCTTCAGATGTGATAAGATTTCTCACTTTGCTCGGAATGACAAATTTACTTCGTCGTTCCGGATGGTCCGTTTCTCTGTCATTTCGAGCAAAGCGAGAAATCTTAACGACGCACGAGAAATCTTAACGACGCACCCTAATTCAACAGTATTGACCTGAACCGGCAGCCCGATCACTAAAGTTGGTCGAAAGGCCATAAATATGCGCGATTCTCTTAGCCTCATCAAGCATTACCACATCAGACCCAAGCATAAGCTGGGCCAAAACTTTCTGGCCCAACCAGACACCGCCGAACGCATCCTGGACGCGGCCGGGTT
>JADFXY010000041.1:2104-18381 GCA_015233355.1 Deltaproteobacteria bacterium
GGACACCGTTATTGAAATCGGGGCCGGGCTGGGCAGCCTGACCATACCCCTGGCGCGGCGCGTCCGCCGGGTCATCGCCTTAGAATTTGACCGAGACCTGGTGGCGGCTCTGAACGATCAATTATCTTCCAGCGGCCCATCCAACATCACGCTAATTGAGGCAGATGCCCTGAAGTATGACTTCACCAGGGTGGCTCACGAGTTGCAAGCGCCGGTCAAGGTTATCGGCAACCTCCCCTATTACATCTCGTCTCCCCTGCTTTTCAAGCTCCTGGATCATCGCCTGGCCGTCGCCGAAGCGACCCTGATGTTTCAACGGGAGGTGGCGGACCGGTTGGCGGCCTCACCCGGAGGAAAGGATTATGGCGCATTGACCGTGATGGTGGCCTACTTTGCCACCGTGACGACCCTGTTCCATTTATCCCCAGACCTCTTCCATCCCAGGCCGAAGGTCTCATCCGCACTGACCAAAATCATCTTTAGGCCTTCGATAAATCTGCGGGCCAAAGATGAGGCGATTTTTGCACGGGTGGTCAAAGGCGCTTTCGGCCAGCGGCGCAAAACCCTGCTCAATGCCCTGGCTGGGGCCAACCTGCCCGGCCTGCCCAAGGAGATCGTGAAAGAGACTTTAGAACAAGCCGAGATCGACGGCCGCCGCCGCGGCGAGACACTGTCGGTGGAGGAATTTGTTCATCTGGCCGATGTCGTGTCAGCGATCGTGACCGCCTAGGCTCACATGTTTCCCTCGTTCGAGTGGTCTTGCCCGAATAGACGCGTCCCTAAACAGTGAGACATGTTAATGTCGCGACAGGTCGTCCATTCCCGCCGACCGGCCCCACCTGGAAAAAGATTGCCAAGGGTCGCCCCTTGTGGTACTCTGGTTTCATCTGACCTATAGAATATAGTGAACAAAATGCTGGTCTCAAGATTATGATTCGCCCTTAAGTGGCGCCGGTTGAAGACACTCGTTGCCTCTGCCTTTCCGCCTACTTTTCAACCACATCAAAACATGTCCAGGATGCGGTAACATCAATAAACCCGGTGGTCAAATGGCTAAGCAACCTTCCGAAAAAAACAACCCCTGGCCAGGCATAAGTCGGCTTTTTAGATTCAAATTGGGCCTGATTCAAATTCTGGCCAACGTCGCCGGGGCGATTGTTTGCATATCCTACTTTCTCTATTTTGACCAGCTTCATCCCCTACCCTATATCCAGAAAGCTCTGCGCGCCTCGACCATCATGATGATCATTTTAGTTATCACGGCAACTTGCTTTAACTACAACTGGTTATTAAACATCAGGCGATATATTCGGCTTCAATTGGAGGCCCGGGATGTCCCTACCGGATTGTTGCCCATTGTCCAGCGAAAAATCCTCAACATGCCGTTTTATTCCGCTTTAGTTAGCCTGGCTAACTGGCTGATGGCCGCTTTGATTATGTCGGTTTACAGCACTATGCTCCAGACCGTCGGGAAAGTCACTCTGCCGCTCATTACAAGCGGATGCCGGGTGTTTACCGGCGTGTTGATATCCGGCGTCGTCACCTCGGCCATTGTCTTCTTCACCACGGAGATATTCAGCCGCGAGGCTCGGAGTCATTTCTTTCCCGACGGTGGCCTGGTCCAGACGCCGGGCGCCTTTCGACTGCGTCTCCGGTTAAGGTTACTCTATACTTTTATGTTTGCCAGTTTCTTGCCCATGATCATCCTGGCCGTGCTGTCATACAATAAGGCCAGAATGATGCTGATCATGGACCCGGAGGAAGTTATCAGCAGTCTGCTTTATCTGACAGTTTTCCTATTAATTACGGGGCTTGCCCTGGCCATGATTTTATCCCACACCATTTCCGGCAGCATTGTTACGCCGGTAAAGGACATGGTCGAGGCCATGACCAAAGTGGCCGAAGGCGATCTGACCGCGGCAGCCGGCGTCACCAGTAATGATGAACTGGGCATTTTAGCAGACCATTTCAACCGAATGGTTGAGGGCCTCCGAGATCGCGAACGGATCAAAGAAACCTTTGGCCGGTTCGTTACCCCGGAAATTGCCCAGGCTATTCTGGAGCATCCGCCGGCCCTGGGTGGAGAGAGTACCGAGGTGTCCATTCTGTTCTCCGACGTCCGAGACTACACGACCCTGTGTGAGGAGTTACCTCCCAACGAGGTGATCAATCTGCTCAATAACTATTTTTCTTATATGGTCAGGGCAATTGAAAAGCACCAGGGGGTCGTCTATCAATTTGTCGGGGATGGGATTATGGCCGTATTTGGAGCCCCGGTGAGACTGCCTGACCACGCCACCCTGGCGGTCAAAAGCGCCCTGGAGATAATGAACGCCCTGGAGGAATTCAACACGCGGCACCGGGTGGGGTTGCCTCCCTTCCGAGTCGGTGTGGGCATCAATACCGGTCCCGTAGTGGCCGGAATAATTGGGACGGCGCATCGGATGGAATACCGGGTGGTGGGTGACTCCGTGAACCTGGCTTCCCGGATTGAAACCTTGAATAAGGAATTACATACAGATATCCTGATTAGCCAGGCCACCCGCGACCAACTCAAAGAACCCTTTGACTTAAAGGAATTCCCGCCGGTCAAGGTTAAGGGAAAGGAGCATCTAGTACGTGTCGCCGCTGTAATGTGATAAACGTTGCTCGTTACTTGTTGCTGGTTGCTTGTTACTCGTTATTTATTGTCATTTTTTTAACCTTGTTTTAACAACATAAATTCAAGTGGTTGGGGTTTTGACACTAAGCTGAGGACTAAACCTGATGGGGATGGGTTTAGTTATCGAGCTATTGGACATGGTCATTTTAGATCGGCAACGAACAACAAGCAACGAGTAACCAACAACAAGCAACCAGAACACGCAACACGAACAAGGAGAATTCACCATCAGTAAATTGTATGGCCAAACTGTCGGACTCAAGCCAAGCCAGGTGAAGCGATTGGAGCGCATCTACCAGAGGCGCCTAACGGGTGGGGAAGTCATCGCGCCTGATCTGGCCAGAATCGTCACCGAAATATCGAAGGAGACCGGGCGTCAAATCGGGCTGCTCATAGACCGCCGAGGAGCCATCTCCCATGTCATTGTCGGAGATGGTCGAGGGATTGTCATCCCCCCATTGAGCCGCCTCCGGGGACTGGAAACCAGGCTCAAGGGCTTGCGGTTAATCCACACCCATCTCCTTGGTGAACCTCTAAGCGATGACGACCTGGCCGATCTGTCCTTGCTTTCTCTAGACCTGGTCGCCGTCCTCCAGGTCAAACCCGACGGCCTGCCCGGGGCGATGACCATAGCCCATCTCTTGCCCCAGACTATTGAGGGAAAAGACTACCGCATCATCACGGCCGATCACCCGGCTGCCTTAGACCTGGATTTCCTGCCCTTCATCCAGGCATTGGAAGAAGAATTCGCCCGGACCGGCCAGACCTCCGAGTTAGATTCGGCCAAAGACCGGGCTATTCTGGTCTCGGTGTCGGATAAATCCCGGGCCAAGATACTTGAGTCTCTGGCAGAGTTGGCTGAGTTGGCTACTTCGAGCGGTATCAAGGTGCTCGATCAGGTCATTCAGGTTACCCGCAAGATGAATTCCAGGTACGTACTGGGCCGGGGGAAGCTGACCGAACTAATGGCCCGGATGCTCCAGATGGGTGCAAATCTGCTGATCTTCGACCAGGAATTGAATCCTTCCCAAGTTCGATCATTGACCGACGCCACTGAAGTCAGAATCATTGACCGAACTCAGTTGATTCTAGACATTTTCGCCCGACGCGCCAAAAGCCGGGAGGGAAAAATCCAGGTTGAGATAGCCCAGTTGAAGTATCTCTTGCCCAGACTTGTGGTCAAAAACACGGCCATGTCCCGGTTGACCGGCGGCATCGGAGCCCGAGGCCCGGGCGAAACAAAACTGGAAATCAATCGTCGTCGAGCCAATGACCGCCTGCACCGTCTTCAAAAGCAACTGGAGAATGTCCGGAAGGAACGGCAACTCCGCCGGAGCCGGCGCCGACGCCAAGGGCTGCCGGTGATATCTATTATCGGTTATACCAATGCCGGAAAATCCACCCTGTTGAACGCCTTAACTAAGAGCCGAGTGTTTACCGAGAACAAGCCTTTCGCGACATTGGACCCCACCAGCCGACGGCTCAGGTTCCCCAGGGACGTAGAAGTCATTATTACCGACACGGTAGGATTCATCGCCGATTTACCCAAAGACCTGATGGAGGCATTTAAGGCCACCCTAGAAGAGATGGAAGACGCTGACTTGCTCCTCCACGTCGTCGATGCCGGTAGTCCGGCATTCGAGAAACACACCACAGCCGTGGAACAAATCCTGGCTCAGATCAATCTTGACCAGATTCCCATCTTGATGGTTCTGAATAAAGAGGACCTGGCTGATCCCTTGACGGTAGCCAATCGATGCCAGCAATACGATGCGGTATCCATTTCGGCCCTGGACGTGAACACGTTCGGCCCACTCCTGGAACGCATGGAAGATTTTTTTCTTAACCAGGCCGAGGAAAATCAGCCGTAGCAAACCGATGCCGATTTCTACCAAAGTAGGAAAAGTCCAACTCGGAACGAGAGACAGTTTGGCGGAGATAGCATACTTATTAAGCTATTATAATGAGCTATCTTTGGATGAAGGTGCCCCGGCAAAGTATTATACTTGACCACTGGGAGATCTCTGCACCCTTCGATGGATGGACGCTGGTTGATGTTTTTTTCTTGAATTATGGTCTCACCTGAAATATGGTGTCGGGAGAAGCGCAAAGAACCTAACTATAATATATGTTTCAGGTTGGATTATTAAGAAGATAAGGCCCCTTTTAATGATCATGAATCCGGGGATCAGACCTTTTGTGGTGGCGGTTTATTATGGCAGTGAAAAAAGATAAAAGAAAATTTTCGTTGGATACCAGGTTCATCGTGGCTGAAAGTAACCCCAGTATCTTAAAAAACGTTCTTCTGGTCTTAAAATATGTCGGATTCACCAGGTTTACTAAAGCGACCGACGGCGACGAGGCGTGGGACATCATAAAAAACAAGCCCATTAGTTTCGTCGTCTCAAATTGGGATCTGGAAAAAACGTCCGGCGTTGACCTGCTGCGAAAGATCCGGTCTAATGAGCGATTGTCCCGGACTCCGGTTTTGCTTATGTCCTCCCGTCTAACCAAAGATCATGTCATTGAAGCCGGACGATTTGGGGTAAACGGACTGATCGTTCTGCCGTTGACCATCAAGGTCCTGGAGCAACAGCTCGAATTGATTTCCGATATGCTCAACGACCCGGAAGTCCGCCAGGCCGATAAATTCCTGGCCAGTGCTGAAAAATTCTTCAAAGAAGATAATTATGAACAAGCCTTGGAATCATACGCCGAGGCCATGAAGGTTTATCATCCCGCCGAGGTCTATTACAATGTCGGATACATTAAAGCCGCCCAGGACAAATATGGCGAGGCCCTGGTAGCCTTTCGTAAAGCCACTGAAATAAATTCATCTTTCGCTAAGGCATTCCGCGGGATGGGCACCGCGTATCAAAAACTGGGCATGGCGGATAAGGCCCAGGAGGCCATGCAGAAGGCCGCAGAAATCTACATCGGCCAGAATCGGGAGGAAGACGCCGAAGATCTTCTCTTGGAAGTGGCCAAATCAAATCCTGATACCTCAAATGTTTATAACCTGTTAGGTATTCTCTATCGCAAACAAAAAAAATATGCCCAATCCATCGAGCAATACCGAAACGCTCTAAAGGCGACCCCGGATGATGAAAATATCCATTTTAACATGGGGCTGGTATTTATCGAGCTCAAAGAATACCAAAACGCCATCGTTTCCTTTGAAAGCGCCCTGGCTCTGAACCCATCCTTCCCCCAAGCCCGGCAATTGATCAATTCCACTCAGAAAAAGCTCCAAGAAAACGACCGGGGCTAATTTTGCCAACACCGCCCATTTATCCTGGGTGAATAAGGAGTTAGGGTGAAAACCCTTCATAAAATCGTCATTGGTGATTCCAGGCGCATGGGAGAGATCTCAGATAAAAGCGTACATCTCGTCGTAACATCTCCGCCCTACTGGCAACTTAAAGATTACGGCGGCGGAGACCAGATAGGCTTCAATGACACTTACGAAGCATATATCAACAATCTCAATTTGGTCTGGTCTGAATGTCAAAGGGTTCTATCCGAAGGTTGCCGTTTGTGCGTCAATATCGGAGATCAATTTGCCCGGTCTGTTTATTATGGAAGATATAAAGTAATGCCGATCCGGACAGAGATCATCAAATTCTGCGAGGCTTCAGGTTTCGATTATATGGGGGCGATTATATGGCAAAAGGTAACAACCTGCAACACTTCCGGCGGGGCGGTCATCATGGGCTCATATCCTTATCCCCGCAATGGAATTATAAAATTAGACTATGAGTTCATCTTGGTTTTTAAAAAATACGGCACCGGTCCAAACGTCGAGGCAGAGACGAAAGAAGCATCTAAAATGACCCCGGAAGAGTGGAATCAATATTTTACCGGGCATTGGAATTTTCCGGGTGATAAACAGAATAAACATCTGGCTATGTTCCCGGAAGAATTACCCAGACGCCTGATCAAGATGTTTAGCTTTACGGGAGACACGGTGCTCGACCCATTTCTCGGCAGCGGAACAACTATTCTGGCCGCAAAAAATTTAGACCGGAATTCTATCGGTTATGAGATCAACGACGAATTCCTACCGATAATCGAAGAAAAGGTCGGTCTCAAACAACCAGGCATTTTTCAAAATGCAAATTTTAAAATAATCCGGCCGGAAAAATTTCAAAATGATTTTGCCGGCAACATCCAAAAATTACCTTATATATTCGTTGATCCCATCAAGTTTGACAAGAAAGTGGATCCGAAGAAACTCAATTTTGGTTCTAAAGTTGACCATAACTCTTCTGCGAACCATCAATACTTCACGGTATCCGAGATTATTTCTCCCACGGTGTTATTGCTGAATGACGGCACCAGTCACATTAAAGTAAAGCTGACCGGCCTGGCTGAAGATCCTGAGACTCGCGAAAAAGCCATTGAATTCTTGACGGAAAAGGTAAAAGGGAAAAAAGTATACCTGAAGCATGAATTAGAATCGGGCGGCACGAATGCCTCTGATCGGGGATATGTCTACCTGAAGAATAAAACATTTGTTAACGCCCATCTGATCAAGAAGGGTTTGGCCGAGGTTGATGTAAGCATTGATTTTAAGTATATGGAAAAATTTTTGAGGCTTAGGAGAGAGAATTGATCATTATAGCTCGTTGACCGGTGGAGTGGCAGGAAGTGAGATGAGGACAGAAGTGCCCTGATTGGGCCGGCTCTCTAGATTGATCGAGCCTTTATGGTCAAAGATAATTTTTCGGGCGATGGTCAGGCCCATGCCCACGGAGAGCGGCCTGGTGCTAAAAAATGGATTGAAAATAAATGGAATATCACCTTGTTTGATCCCCACCCCGGTATCGGTAACGGACAAGGTGGACTTTTTGTCGGTTCTCTTGCCCTCGATGGTGATCGTCCCGCCCTGGGGCATGGCCTCCCAGGCATTCTGAAGCAGGATATCTAAAACCCGCAACATCAACTGCCGGTCGGCATAAACTTCGACATCTTCATCCACGGCAACAACCAGGGCCATCTTGGCCCCGATGTCCGGCCGGCCATAAAGTTCCAAGACCGCGGTCTTGGCCAGGTCTTCAAGCAGGATCAGGTCCGGCCGGGGCTTCGAAATTTCGGCGTACTCACCCACCAACCGGACGATTTGCTCCAACCGCTTAGACCCGGCCAGAATATTCTCCAGGTAAGTCCGGTAAGGGCCGTCGGGCGGCAACTTCCGCAACATCAAATTAGCAAATCCCCCGATGGAGGCAGCCGGATTTCTTATTTCATGAGCCACACTCATGGCGATTTGATTCAGGTTCTCGATCCGCTCCTTATCCAGCAGCCGGAGCTCTTCCACATAGGCCTGTTCTTCCCGGCGTAATTCCACCAATTCGGTCACGTCTTTAATCAGCAGAACAATCCCGATGTGCTGGTCCCGGTTACTCAGATCCCGCAGGTAGGAAGTGGTGATACCCAGGTGTTTGGTTTTGCCCTGTGGTGTAACGTACAATGTTTCTTTATAGTAATTTAACTTCTTGTCGTAAATGACATCAATCAGGACTTGATTGAACTCAAGGTTATCCCCGGAGCTGAGGAAAATTTCTCCCCACCCGGCGTTGGCATACTCCTCCCGCCGGTGGCCCAGGATGGTCAAGGCGGCCTCGTTGACCACGGGAATACTCCCGTCGGGCAGGATGACAATCAGGCCGTCACTCATACTCTCCAGTATGTTATTTATAATAATGTTGGATTCGTTATCATCCATAATAGGATCCGTCACCTGCCGGCGTACATCCGTTGATAGTAATCAAGGTACTCACCCGTCTTGATCCGCCTCCACCAGGCTTCGTTTTTAAGATACCAGGCCACGGTCTCTTTCATGCCCTGGGCCAAAGTGTAGCCGGGGGTCCACCCCAATTCAGTCTGAATTTTTGTAAAATCCATGGCATAACGCCGGTCATGACCGAGTCTGTCGGTAACGAACTTAATCAATCCATCATAGCAGCCCGGCTGGTGGCCCTTCTGAATGGCCAGTTCCCTCAATAAGGCCCCAACCAGATCTAGATTGGTCAATTCACTGGCTCCGCCCAAATTGTAGACTTGGCCCTTTGTCCCATGATGGATAATCAAGTCCACGCCGCGGCAGTGATCACCCACGTAGATCCAATCCCGAACATTCAACCCATCCCCGTAAACCGGTAAGGGCAGCCCTTCTAAGGCATTAGTCAGCATTAGCGGAATGAGTTTTTCCGGAAATTGAAATGGTCCGTAATTATTCGAACACCGTGTAATCAATACCGGAAGCCCGTAAGTGTGGGCATAGGCCAGAACCAATAGATCGGCTGCGGCCTTGCTGGCCGAGTACGGGCTTCTGGGATCTAAAGGCGTTTTTTCGGAAAAGGCGCCAGACGGACCGAGAGAGCCGTAGACTTCATCGGTGGATATCTGGACATACAGCCCCACCCTGCTTTTCCTCGCCGCTTCCAGCAACACCTGGGTTCCTTCCACATTGGTCCGGACAAAGACCGAGGCGTCTTCAATGCTCCGGTCTACATGGGACTCCGCCGCGAAATTAACCACCACGTCTATCTCCCGGCCTAGTAATTCTGCGACCAGGGCGGCATCGCGGATATCACCCCGGACAAAAGAATAGCGGCCACCCGATTCCTCCTCCAGTCCGGCGAGGTTCTCCAGATTTCCGGCGTAGGTCAATTTATCCAGGTTCACCACCTGGTAATCTGCATATTTATTTAGGACGTACCGGATGAAATTGGCCCCAATAAATCCACACCCTCCGGTTACAAGAAGCTTCATAAACACATCCTCAATGCGCTAGGGGCAAACAATTCCCGTTGGCGATATATACTTTGACCGGTCATGATTGTCCGTGACTCGTTCAACCCAACCGACAACCCGCACACGCAACAAAATGTCATTGACGTAAGTGAATTGACGGCGGCTTTATGTGACCATTACATGGTATTTCGTATAGTCTTCGCCCATACCCAGGGCGTTGCCCTGGGCTAACCTAGAGCGCCCCGTTGGGGCTTATTCGGAATGGGCCATTCATCAAAATCAGACCCGATTGCCGCACCATTAAGTCAATGACATTGACACGCAACCACCAACAAGCAACAAGTAACCAGCAACAGGCAACAAGTAACCAATTCATCCCACCCAGTAGTGCTCTTTGCATTGACGATAAAAGGCGATTGTCTTGTCCAGACCTTGACTCAGGGAAGCCTGGGGACGCCAGCCCAGGATACGCTCGATCTTAGAAAAATCAGCCACATAATCCCCGACTTCGATCTGCTTCCGCTCTTCCGGCCAGGGAACGGTTTTGATCGTACCGGACTCAGCGTGGGCCACGATCATTTCCACCATCCGGCGAAATGTCACTGGTTCGCCACAGCCCAGATTAAACACTTCGCCGACCGCCTCTTCTCTTTCGCCGGCCAGCAGAAAAGCGGCGGTGACATCATCTACGTAATTATAGTCACGCAACTGGCTTCCCTCGCCAAAAACCGGAAGAGCCTGTCCATCCATGGCCAACCTGACGAACCAGTTGAGGATACCGTATTTCCCGTGTTTCATTTGATGGCGGGGTCCGTAAGTGTTATTTATCCGTAATGAGGTCACGGCCATCCCTCGTTTCTGCCCCAACAGCAGAAAATATTTTTCCCCGGCCATTTTATTGATTCCATAAATGTCTGAGGGATCCATCGAATGTTCCTCATCCACCGGCGTATATTTAAGCTTGCCGTATTGCCCTCGCGTCCCGGCATAGACGATCCGGGCGTCCGGGCACTCCTCCAGGCAGGCCAAAAGAAAAATCATATTCCCCCGGCAATTGATGTCGATATCCAGAAGCGGGTCGGTCATGCTATCCACGTGAGAGGTCTGGCCGGCAATGTGAAAAACAAGCTTTTTCCCCTTCAGACATGACCTCACCTTTTCCTCATCGCGAATATCGCCCAGGACCACTTGAACCTGGTTCTTGACCGGCTCCAGGTTAAAAAAATTGCCGCCATACAGCGGTAACATGGCGTCGAGCGCCGTCACTTCGGCCCCAAGCCTGACCAGCTCTAAAATCAAATTACTGCCCAGAAAACCCAACCCGCCCGTGACCAAGACCGGTAAGCCGGCATAATAAGAATTGTGCATTCAAAAATCTCCTTCGTCAAACCTCAAAGCTGAGTGCCGGCCATGGTCTCCGCCGACCACCACATCAAGAAACCGGATAGACTCAGGATAACCGTGGCCCCCAGAATTCAAGCAGACTCCGGCGCTGCGCCTCCAGACTATAACACCGGGCCGTTTCGAAGCCTGCCTGCCGCACGGATTCCAGGTGCGGAGAAGACGGATTATCCATAATCAACGTTAAGATATGTTCCAACCTGTCGGCTAAGGTGAATGGATCCTGGTCAGGGCACCAAAAACCGTTTCCGTCATGGGCGTACTCTCGGCCGCCACCACCGGGAAAGCCGACAACGATGCACCCGCCGGCCATAGCCTCGATGGGCGGAAGTCCGAATCCCTCCAAGACCCCGAGAGCCATAAATACAGCACATTGCCGCATGGTTCGGGCCGCTTCATCTTCCGTCATGCCATCAATCGGCACCCATTTGACGGATCTCAATTGGGGCGCCCGATGCCACAGGATGCCCATAACCGTTCGGACAGCCCAGGCTCCTTTGCGCGGCATGAAAGCCACAGCCGGATTCCGCTCCTCCGGAGCAGGATAGAAAAGCTCATGGTCAATTCCCACCGGGACCAGGGCCGCATCAAGATTAAACACATTCTTGACGAACTTAAGTATTTCCACCGAGCTGACCATGACTTCAGACACCCCGAAGTCGAGCCAGGTCTTTTCCCGCGGCAGAGAATTAAAGACATAATAATGGTTCTGACAAAAAATCACCTTGCGGCACGGAACCTGGGAAAAGGCGTTAATGGCCTGGGTATGATCCTCAGGAATGACGATCCAATCGTCAGTTAAAAGATCCAATTTCTGCGAGCCATTGATCACCGGGACATGATGGGAAAACCATGACGGCGTAAAATCGGGCTTAAAGTGAACCACCGCGGCCTGAAACCCGGCCCGATTAAGTTCCTCCACATGCCGGTAGAGGACCCGGATGCCGCCCGAAGGATTGGGGTTATCATGGCTGATGTAAAGGACTCGGCTCATCACATCCTCAATTTACCGCTACGCTTATAATATCCGCTTCATCACGAATCCCCTTCTTATTAGATTTTCACCAGGAAATGTCAAGATCTTTTTGAATCTGAGACCATCCATAGACTCTTGCCCGCGGTCGTCCGGATAATCAGGAAAGTTCGTTGTCACCGTCAGTCAAGGAAACATATCTTGAGCCGTTCGGCACCCCATCTCGGGCCGATCCGGGGCTCCGATAGGCTCCCCTGATCCGAATACCCATTTCAGACAGAACGCGACGAAGTTCCATGAGCAAGGCACAGTCGAATAGAATGGCCATGCCGCAATCCGAACTGATTTCCCGCGGCACGGGGACGATTTCATGGGGCATTTCTCTAGCCTTAAGAATTTTTTCGGCTTTGAGGATATAATGGATTGAATCCAGGATAGCGACACAGGTAGGAGACATGGTTGGAATTACCGGTAGGATTGCCGATGGGAGACGATTTGCCGCAAGGCGGCCAGAGCCACGTCTATCTCATCAAAAGTGTTAAATAAACCAAGGGAGAATCGAATCGTCCCGTGGGGAAAGGTCCCGATGGTCCGGTGCGCCCGAGGAGCGCAATGCAGCCCGCCCCGAGTCGCCACCCCAAAGTCGCGATCTAATCTAAGACAAATTTCATCGGCCGGGAAACCAGCCACGGTGATGGACACCAGCGGAACTTTAGCCATGGGATCAGCCGGGCCATAAACCGTTACCTCTGGAATCTCGGCCAGACCCTCCATGAGACGTCGGGTCAGGCCCTGCTCGTGCTCTCGGATTTTCTCCTGGCCGGTGTGCCGGATGAAATCAATCCCGGCCCGCAGGCCGGCCAGGCCAATGGTGTTGGGCGTCCCGGCCTCCAGACAATCCGGAAAAAAATCGGGGTGCTCCTCTTCTTCAGATCTACTGCCGGTGCCGCCGGTGACCAAAGGCTCCAACTTAATCCCCGGAGCCAGGCAGACCCCTCCGGTACCGGTGGGACCAAGCAAAGCCTTGTGACCGGTGAAGGCCAGCAGGTCAATCCCCAACTGGTTCATATCGATGGGGACACTACCGGCGGATTGAGCTGCGTCAACGGCCAGCAGGGCTTGGCCCTTAATCCGGCTGATGGCCCGGATCGGGGCAATACTCCCGGTGACATTGGAGGCATGATTGATTACAATTAACCGGGTGCACGGGGTCAAGGCCTGGGCAATTAGGGCCGGGTCCACGGTTCCGTCGGGGCCGGCCGGAACCACGGTCAATTCTATTCCCCGGTGCTTGACCAATCGGGTCAACGGACGCATCACCGAATTATGTTCCAGCGACGTGGTCACCACATGATCTTGGGAGGCCAGCAGGCCGTTAAACACCAGGTTAAGAGCCCAGGTGACATTGATCGTGAAAACAATCCGGCTTGAATCCGAGACGTTGAACAACTCAGCCACGGTTTCCCTGGTTTCAAACACGACACGGCTAGCCTCCAGGGCCATGCGGTGACCGGAGCGGCCCGGACTGGCGCTGGTCGTGGCCATAAATTCAGCCATGGCCTTGATCACGGCAGGAGGCTTAGGAAACGAGGTGGCCGCGTTGTCAAAGTATATCATGGACTGACTACCCGATCAGCCTGAGTCATCGCAGACATTATTTCAAACATGTTGGAAATCCGGCCGGCCTGAAGCTGAGTTTTCAGATGATAAAAATCCAGGCAGGTGCCGCAGACCAGTATCTCGGTGCCGGCTTTTTCCAGGTCCTGCAAGGCCGTCAAAACATCCGAACCGACTGCAGCCAATTTGACCCCGGAATTGAACATGACCAGATATTTGGGCTGGGGAGTGACATCCTTTATGGTTTTGACAAAGGCCCGCAACAGGATTCCGCCCAGTTCATCGTCCCCGTGCCCCATTTTATCGGATGGAATCTTAATCACCAGAACAGGCTGGTGGGGCGCGGCGCAAGGGGTTAGGGCCGGTTCGGTTGCTTGCCCAGGGGCCCCGCTCCGAATCACCCGGAGCCGATAGATCCCCGCTTCGACTTCTTCTTCAATTTTGTGTCCCTGACTGGTCACGAATCTGCCGACATTGTTTCTGGCGGCTTCATTGTCCAGGATCACGGTAAAGGCGGCCAGGTCGGTTGTCTCTAAACAAGCCTTCGTCTCAAGCACGGGTTGCGGGCAGGCCAACCCCCGACAGTCGATCACATCCTGCATAGGTAACCTCGATCCGGATGCTGACGGGTTATGATTTCATAGATCCCGGACCTGGATCAACTGTTGACAAGATCTGGCGAGGACGGCATTGGTCTTCAAATCAAGCCGTTCAATTTTTCCGTCACAGAAGACCAAGCGCGTCCCGGCTATCGGGAATGGTCCGGATGTTTTCTTTCTTTTTTCGTAACTATCATATACTGAAGGATAGTTCCAATAGTTATTATCAATCAATCCGGCTTAGAGACATAGCTTTCATCTATGCGCCGTATATAGTCTGGCCACGCAGGAGCGTCTGGTGCCGGTTGCTTGTTACTGGTTGCGCGTTTGTCCGTTTCTTAAGTCAATCACATTGGCAGACATTTGACTATGGTTGAATCAATTCAGCTAAAATCCGGGAGGAGTTCTGGACGATTTCAGAGCAAACACCGGCGAATAAATTTTTCTCTTGGGCTTCCTTTCGCCCCACTTCGGTACTCATGTCTACACCTAACAAATCATTGCACCTGATCGTCCCGTACCGGGCCTCAAAACGAGAAACAAAATCCCTAATCGCATCATAGCACCCGTATCTGGCCCGGCGGTCATTTTCCTCGACTCCGCCGCCGGCAAACCCCAGGACCAGGCCGGCCCCGATGACCGCCCCACAGGTTAGACCCAGGCCCATTCCGGCGCCAAATCCCCGACCCAACTTCAAGGCGATTTCTCTGTCTATATGGTAACGCTCACCGAATCCGGCGAACACCGCCTGGGTACAAGAAAACCCCTGTTTGAACAATTCAGCGGTACGGTTTATTTCGTTCGTAAAGTTGTCCATAGATAGCCGCCTTTCACCGGCTCTAAGGCCGAATGGTTGGAGCGCATCTCCATTGTTTTAAGTCAATAAACTTCAACCAGGGATTGGATGCAGGAATTCATCGGGAGCGGCCGGCTCTTGGATCGAGAAAACAGGGTAATCCGTTTTCCGCCCCATTGCCCGAGACATCGAGACAGCCGGATATGGATGGTCATCACTATTGCCGGGGGTGGCAAACCGTGGCTGATCGCCTATGATTCATCGTCTCTGAGGACCGGGCTAGTCAAAAAGCCGGTCTTAAGTTTGGCATAACCGGAATCGAGGCGTTGAATGTGCCGAAACATATTCAAGCTAATCGAAGACATAAATCTAAAAGTCAAACTGGACTTCTCATCCATCAACTGGGCGAATTCTTTCTTGGGCAAGAACTTCACCCGCGTGTCAACAAGTGCGGTGACCGTGGCGGAGCGGGGTTTATGATCGATCAAGGACATTTCCCCAAATATTTCATTTTCCTTTATGTCGCCTAAGGGTATTTTTTCTTCGTTGTACGTCCCCATCACAGTCAGACGGCCACTATCAACCAAATAAGCGCCGTCTCCGGTTTCCCCTTGGAGAAAGACTACCGCCCCAGCCGGAAAAACCTTTTCGTGACTAAACAACCGGCCGAGATCCTGACCCAAAATATCGGCAGGCAAGACTTTGAAAAGATTCATATCACTTTCGGCGTTGTCCCGCAACTCCTGTTCCGACAGGTTGTGTCCAAAGAGCTGCCTCAAGGTAGCTACCGCCGATTTGTATTTTTCGTTTAGGTTCCGTAATCTTTGCGGCAGAAAAAGGTAGAGCCGATAGATCAGGGACCGAACGTGGTCACTCTCTTCCTCCATCATTTTTTCAAACGTGCGTCTGGACAATATCCCGATTAAAGTCCCGTCTTGGTCGGCCACCACCGACGCGGTCCGGGGAATATTATAAAACAGGCTAATCTCTCCAAACAATTCCCCTATCCCCAACTGAGCCATGTCCACTTCGTCCACCACCACCCGCACCCGGCCGACCTTGATAAAATACATCTCATCGCCCACAGTGCCTTGCCGGCAGATAATCTCGCCTTTGCAGAAGGTCTTGGTCTTGGAAAAAATTCTCGACAGGTGTTCATTGTTGATCGCGCCAAACAAGGCGCCGCTGATATTCTGACAGATCAGGTCTATTTCACGTTTTTCCGCCACTCCGGTTTCCCAATGAATGGGGTATAAAAATTCATCTAAGTATTCAATTATGTTGGCCCGGCTCTCCAAAGGCATTTTCATTAAGTCAATTGATGCCTGTTTTGCTTGTTCCGTGGACAGATACTTTTTCTCCTGGATCCGCCGAAGAATCAAATGTTCGCGCAAGGCTTGCTCTCCGTCCAGGCCGACCATGAACAGATAAGCATCTTCTTGTTTTTCATCTGCCTGGATCATATTTCCC